>JBEKIU010000027.1:0-29217 GCA_050011635.1 Acidimicrobiales bacterium | reverse complement strand
GGTCCGGTGCAGATCGAGCCCGCCCGGTCCGGTGCAGACCGAGCCCGCCCGGTCCGGTCCGGGATGGACCGATCGAGCCCGCTGACGCTGCCGCTGCCGGGGGTCGGACCGATGTATTGATTTGATATATCGAATTGATATATCGTGGCAGATATGCAACGGGAACAGATCGGGCCTCGGACGCCTCCCGGACCTCCAAAACCAGGTCGCGCCCGTGGACTCTCGGGCCGGTCTTCCTGATGCTCGATCTGGCCATCCTGGGTCTCCTGCACGAACAGGAGCTTCACGGCTACGAGATACGGCGGCGGCTCCGTGACGAACTGGGCCTGTTCGCCAACATCTCCTTCGGTTCGCTCTACCCCGCGCTCTCCCGCCTCGAGTCGAGCGGAGCCGTGACCGTCACCGAGTCACCCGGCACCCCTGCCGTGTCCCCCATCCCGCCAACCGGCTCACTGAGCGGCGACCGTGCGGGGCTGCGTGCCCGACGGGCCGGCGCCACGCGTGGCAGCAAGCGCTCCCGCAAGGTGTACCGGATCACCGCGCAGGGTCGCAAGCACTTCGAGGAGCTCCTCGACGCCGACGAGCCGGCCGGAGCCGACGACGCCCGGAGCTTCGGCCTGCGCCTCGCCTTTGCCCGGCATCTGGCCCCCCAGGCCCGGCTCGCCCTCCTCGAGCGCCGGCGGGCCCAGCTGACCCGGCGCCTGGCCAACGATCACATCCGGGCCGCCGGAGAGACCCTCGATGTGTACACCCGGTCGCTGGTCGAGCACGGCACCGAGGCCACCGAGCACGACATCGCCTGGCTCGACCGCCTCATCGAGCTCGAGCGACAGAAGCAGTCAGCATCCAGATCCGAGAATCGCGAACCCCGTCGTGGGAGCGAAGTGACAGCAACGAAGGGAACCGATACATGAGCACGATCCGTGTGGCCATCGCCGGCGTAGGCAATTGCGCCAGCTCACTCGTCCAGGGAGTCGAGTACTACCGGGACGCCGATCCGACCGAAACGGTTCCCGGGCTGATGCATGTCGTTCTCGGTGGCTACCACGTTCGGGACCTGGAGTTCGTCGCCGCCTTCGACGCCGACGCGGCCAAAGTCGGCACCGACCTCGGGAAGGCCATCTTCGCCGGGCAGAACAACACCATCCGCTTCGCCGGAGTCGGCGAGCTCGGGGTCATGGTGCAGCGTGGTCCGACCCTCGACGGGTTCGGGAAGTACTACCGCGAGACCGTCGAGGAATCGCCGGCGGAGCCCATCGATGTCGTCGCCGCGCTCAAGGAGTCCCGGGCCGACGTGCTGGTCAGCTACCTCCCCGTGGGCTCCGAACAGGCACAGCGCTTCTACGCGGAGGCATGCCTGCAGGCCGGGGTGGGATTCGTCAACGCCATCCCGGTGTTCATCGCCTCGGATCCCGAGTGGGCCCGCCGGTTCCAGGCCGCCGGCCTCCCCATCGTGGGCGACGACATCAAGAGCCAGGTGGGCGCGACGATCGTCCACCGGATCCTGACCCGGCTGTTCGAGGACCGGGGGTTGGCCCTCGATCACACCTACCAGCTCAACGTGGGCGGGAACATGGACTTCAAGAACATGCTGGAGCGCGATCGCCTCGAATCGAAGAAGGTCTCGAAGACCCAGGCGGTGACCAGCCAGATCGAGCACGGCGCCCTCCCGGCCGACGACGTCCACATCGGGCCCTCGGATCATGTGCCCTGGCTCCACGACCGCAAGTGGGCCTACATCCGGATGGAGGGGCGCAACTTCGGGGACGTGCCGCTCAACCTCGAGCTCAAGCTCGAGGTATGGGACTCCCCCAACTCGGCCGGTGTCATCATCGACGCCGTCCGGTGCACCAAGCTCGCCCTCGACCGTGGCATCGGCGGTCCCCTCCTCGGACCGTCGGCCTATTTCATGAAGTCACCACCCGTCCAGTACCACGACGACGTGGCCCACGACCTGGTCGAGTCGTTCGCCGGCGGAGATCCGGGCCCGGTCTGGCCTGAGGACCGGCCGGGGGACTGACCGCCCGGCCGGCGGCATCCGAAGGTGGTCCGGGCCGGCTCGGAACCGCTCAGGCCTGCTGCGACCACCAAACGCTCAGGCGCTTGCGGGCTTCGTCCTCGCCCAGCGGCCCCTCCTCGAGGCGCAGCTCGAGCAGGAAGGCGAGGGCCCGGCCCACGTCGCGCCCGGGAGCGAGACCGAGCTCGTCCATAACCTGCGATCCGTCGAGGTCGGGACGGATGGCATCGAGCTCCTCTTGTTGCCGGAGCTCCACGATGCGCGCCTCGAGCTCGTCCATGCGGCGGCCGAGAGCCCTGGCCTTGTTGGCGTTGCGGGTCGTGCAGTCACAGCGGGTCAGCTCATTGAGGCGGTCGAGCAACGGGCCGGCGTCGCGGACGTAGCGACGGACGGCACGATCCGTCCACCCCAACCGGTAGGTGTGGAAGCGCAGGTGCAGGTTGACCAGCTCGGTCACAACATCCACCTCGTCGTTGGGATACCGCAGGGCCTGCATGCGTTTCCGGGTCATACGCGCCCCAACCACCTCGTGGTGGTGGAAGGTCACTCCTCCGTCGACGAATGCCCTGGTCCTCGGCTTGCCCACGTCGTGGAAGAGCGCAGCCAGTCGCAGCAGGCGATCGGCGCTTGTCTTGTCCACCACGGCCAGCGTGTGAGCCAACACGTCCTTGTGTCGGTGGACGGGATCCTGCTCGAGGGCCAGGCCAGGCAGCTCGGGCAGGAACTCGTCGGCCAGGCCCGTGCGCACGACGAACCACAGCGCAACCGACGGCACCGGCACCATGACGATCCTGTTCAGTTCGTCCCTGATCCGCTCCGCCGAGACGATCGAGAGGCGGTGATGACCGGCCCGGACGGCGGCCACCAGCTCCGGGGCCGGTTCCAGATCGAGCTTGGCGATGAACCGTGCGGCGCGGAGCATCCGGAGCGGATCATCGGCGAAGGACACCTCGGGGTCGAGCGGCGTCCGGAGCCGGTGAGCGGCGAGGTCAGCCAGGCCGTCGAACGGATCCATGAGCTCGAGCTCGGGGAGGCGGAGCGCCATGGCGTTGATGGTGAAGTCCCGGCGGGCCAGGTCGTCCTCCACCCTGGTCCCGAAGGCCACGTCGGGCTTCCGCGAATCGGGGTGGTAGGCCTCGGCCCGATGGGTGGTGATCTCGTACTTCTGGTTGCCGCGCAGGCACCCGATGGTGCCGAAGCGCTTTCCCTGCGTCCACACGGCGTCGGCCCAGCCCGTGACCACCGCCTCGATGGCGTCGGGCCGCGCATCGGTGGTGAAGTCGAGGTCCCCCGTCCCGTCGACGACGGCAGCGCCGGCGTCGGCAGAGATGGCGTCACGTACCGAACCCCCCACCAGGTAGAGGGAGTAACCCGCCGACCGGAACCGATCGGAGAGCTCGGCGGTGACCTCCACCAACGGTTGCAGTCGCTCAGGGAACACGCCGCCGAGGGTAGTGCGACTGGCGTAGGCTGCCGTCCGAAGTGGATCGGGAACGAGGCAGCCCATGCCCCAGCGGCAGCCGACGCAGGTCCTTTGGTCGGCCGGGCTGCTCGGCGTCCGTGGGGTCGGGTCGGAGCGTCTTGTTCTTGGTCCTGTTGCTCACACCGGCCCTGCTCCTCGTCCCTGGTAACGCCTCGGCCCGTACCCGTTCACCCACCGTCTCGGCTGCGGTAACCCGGGCGCCGTCCGCCCCCCTGACCCTGTTGGCCCAGACTCCGTGGGTATCGAAGGGCCGACACTTCGCCCTCTGGCTCGAGACGGGGACCGGGACCCCGCCGACCGCCCAGCTCGGGGTGTCGATCGACGTCTATCCCTGTCTGTCCAGCATCTCGGGATTCGACCAGTCGGTGGCGGCACCTCCTTCGGGGACGCCCATCTCCTCGACGGGAGCGCCGCTGCCGATCAGCGGGCTACCGCCGGTGGCCGGCGGTGGCTTCGACCTCTCGCTCCCGGTGAAGGTGGATGACGCCCAGGCCTCGGCCCCGGGCGGATTCACCATCGACCTGGCCTCCGTGGCCGACCAGTGCGGTCTCTATCCGGCCGGGGTGTACCCGGTGCGGGTCGAGCTGGTCGACATGGCCAGCGGCCAGGCCGTCGGGGGCATCACCACCCACCTCATCTACACCGATGCCCCAGCCAACACGCAGAAGCTGCGCTTCGCCCTGGTGCTACCGATCCGCACCGCCATCGTGGCCGCTCCGGCGCCGAAGCCGAGCCAGCTGCAGGCCCGACCGGGGGCCGCCCTGGCCGACCCGTCGGCGGCCGCCACGGGCGCGCTCGTCGGCACGGTCGACGCGGTGGCCCGGAACCCCACCGTGGCCCTCACCCTGGTGGCCAGCCCCCAGGCTGTCGACGCCCTCCAGTCGGCCGGGCACCAGGCCACCGTGAACCAGCTGTCGGCCCTGGCCGCCACGCCCAACGTCCACCAATTCGCGTCCACGACGTTCGTTCCCGTCAATGCTTCGGGCCTGGTGGCGGCCGGCCTGAGCGCCGAATTGGCCATGCAGATCTCGCGGGGGACCAGCGCCATCTCCACCCGGGTGACCCATCTGGCCACGACCCCGGGCCATCTGGGGACGTGGATCTCCGACAAGGGGCTGGACACGGCCACGCTCGACCAACTGCAGTCGGCTGGCTACAGCCGGGTGATCCTGCCCTCGGGAAGTGTGACTTCCCCTCCGACGAACGGCTCGACGGCCAGACCCTTCGTCCTGGCCACGAGCAGCGGGGCGCCGATGACCGCCTTCGCCTCCAACCTGTCGGCCCGATTCACCGGGCCGGCCGGCAACCCCGTTCTCGCCGCGCACCAGCTTGTGGCCGAGCTGGCCCAGATCTACTACGAACAGCCCAACGACGACACGGCCCGGGCCGTCGTCGGGGTTCCACCGTCCTCCTGGTCGGACGACCCCGCATTCGTCAACGCCCTGCTCACCGCATTGGCCGGCAACCCGATCATCCAACCCCTCACCACCTCCGAGCTCTTCGACAGCTTCCCCACCGCCACCACCTGCCGGAATGCGTGCCGGCTGCAATCGGGCACCGGTAGCGCGGGGCTGCCGGCCAATGCCATCCGCATCCAACGGCAGCGGATCAACAGCTTCTCGATCGCCGCACCCACGGCCCGCTCGCTGGGCGCCGCACTCGGGGACCTGGCGCTGGCCGGTGAGTCCGACCTGCTCCGACCGCCCCAGCAGGCGGCGGTGCTCCACAACACCCGATCGGCCCTCAACGCCCAACTGGCCCAGCTTGAGGTGGCGAGCGGGCAGTCCCTCACCCTGACCTCGCAACAGGGCAGGCTGCCGATCGACATCGTGTCGTCGGCGCCCTATCCGGTCAGGGCGACACTGACGGTCACGAGCGACAAATTGCTCTTTGCCAACGGGACCACCGGTTTGACCGAGTCGACCACGGTGTTGCCCGGCCACAGCCATACCAACGTCGTCTACGTCAACGTCAGGGCCCGCACGTCGGGGGTCTTCACGGTGGGTATCACGTTGGACTCACCGGTGGGCGGCCTCCAACTCTCGAGCGGTCAGATCGTGGTCCGGTCCACGGCCACCTCCATCGTGGGAATCGTCCTGTCACTCGGTGCCGTGGTCGTCCTGGTCGTCTGGTGGGTGCGCACCTCCCGGAAGCGACGTTCCGTCCGGCTGGCGGAGGAAGAGCCGACCGGGAACGACCCGCGGCGGGATGTCCGGTGACCGACACCGAGATCGACGGCCTCCCGGCCGCCCCCGGTGGGGGAAGGAGGCGCCTCGCCGGCGCCACCGCGGGAATGGCCGTCGGGACCACGCTGTCGAGGATCACGGGTCTGGCCAGCGTGGTCGCCCTCACCGTGGTCCTCGGGGGCGGAGGCTTCGCCGACGGCTACAACCTGGCCAACACCACTCCGAACATCATCACCGACATCGTCATCGGAGGGGTGTTGTCGGCCACCTTCGTGCCCGTGTTCGTCGACCACCTCACCACCCGCCGGGCCGACGAGGCCTGGGAGGCGATCTCGGCGGTGGTGACAGTGGCCATCACCGTCCTCCTCGTGGCCACGGTGGTGTTCTTCCTGCTCACCCCGGACATCATCCACCTCTATACGGTGACCAACCACAACCGGGATGTGGTTCGCCAACGCCAAGAGGCCGTCTTCTTCCTTCGCTGGTTCGTACCCCAACTCACCTGCTACGGCCTCATCGCCCTGTTCACGGCCTTGCTGAACACCCGGGGGAAGTTCGCCGCGCCGATGTTCGTCCCCATCGCCAACAACCTGGTGGTGATCGTGGTCCTGGTGTGGTTCCACACACTCGTCCCTCATCCCAGCCTGGCCTCGTTCGACGCCCACCATGGCGCCCTTGTGCTGCTGGCCATCGGGACCACGCTCGGTGTGGTGGTCCAGGCCGGACTCCTGGTCCCTTCCCTGCTCCGCTCCCGACTCCACATCCACTTCCTGTGGAGCCCGGCCCACGAAGCCATGCGCACGATCACCCGCCTGGCCGGGTGGACGTTCGGCTGGGTGGTGGCCAACCAGGTGGCGTTGGTCGTCATCCTGGCGCTGGCCGACGGGGTCAGGGTGCCGGGAGCCGTCTCCGCCTATACGTATGCCTACCGGTTCTTCCAGCTTCCGTACGGGATCGTGGCCGTCTCGATCATGAGTGCGGTGACCCCGTCGCTGGCGGCCCGCTGGGCCCGCGGTGACCTGGTTGCCTTCCGGCACCGAATGGCCTTCGGACTACGGGGAATCCTGGCCATCATCATCCCATCGGCCGTGGGCATGGTCCTGCTGGCCCACCCCCTGATCGACCTGGTACTCGGACACGGGGCCGAAACCGCCGCCGAAGCCAACTCGGCGGCCACCGCGCTGGCCATGTTCGCGTTGGGCCTTCCCGGCTTCTGCGTGTTCCTCTACATGGTGCGCATCCTCCAGGCGATGCAGGACACCCGTACCGCATTCCGCCTGTACCTCGTCGAGAACGGCCTCAACATCGTCTTCGGGGTGGCGCTGGTCGGACCGCTCGGGGTCCGGGGCCTGGCCCTGTCGCTCTCCATCGCCTACTCGGCCGCCGCCCTGTTGGCCATGGCCGTCATCCGGCGACGGGTGGGCGGCCTTGGAGGAGATGACCTGACCGTTCCGGTCAAGCGGGTGCTCGCCGCCTCGGGCGTGATGGCAGTGACCACCGTGCTCGCCGTCAATGTGTCCGGCGCATCGTCCGGGGTGGGACTGTTCGCCCGGGTGGTGCTGGCCGTGGTCGTCGGCCTGGTCACCTACCTGGTCACTGCCGCGGTGCTGGCCGAGCGCGCCTCCCGCCGGGCCCCCGTGGACCGGGCCCGGCCGGCTTCGGGCGACGCCCGCCATTCGAGTCCCGCCGAACCGGCCGGGCCGTCCGAACCGGCCGGGCCGTCGGACGAACCGGCGGACGGCCCGACGGACGGGCAGTTCCATGGCAGACTCGGCGACGAGTCCGCTGGTGTTCCCTATGGCCGGCTACGGCCGGTGAGCGACGAGCCCGAGGACGAAGAGCCGCCGGGGGACGAGGAGGAGCCGATGGCCCGGATACGGGTGGTTACCGATAGCGCGTGTGATCTCTCAGCCGAACTGGCTGCAGAGCGGAACGTGACGATCGTTCCGCTGTCCATACGGTTCGGTGCCGAGGAATTCGTCGACGGCTCCACATTGACGACCGACGAGTTCTGGGCCCGCTGCGCAGCCAGCGACGTGCTCCCCGAGACGTCGGCCCCGTCGCCAGGTGCGTTCCAAGAGGCCTTTCTGGCCGCGGCCGCCGACGGGTACGACGGTGTGCTCTGCATCAGTCTGTCCAGTGAGGTGTCAGCTACATTTCAGGCCGCAGTCACGGCCGCCAAAGGAGTGGGCGACCAGATCCCTGTCCACACGATCGACTCGCGGTCGCTGACCATGGGCCTCGGGCTCATCGTCCTCGACGCCGCCGACATGGCCGCCAACGGCGCCACCCTCGAGGAGTTGGCCACGCGGGTCGATCAGCTCATCTCCCGCACCAAGGTGTTCGGAATCCTGGATACCCTCGAACACCTCGAAAAAGGCGGCCGCATCGGCGGCGCCCGGGCTCTCCTCGGCTCGCTCCTGTCCATCAAGCCGGTGGTCTCGCTGGTCGACGGTGTGGTCGAAGAGGAGTCCAAACAGCGCACTCGCGGGCGTTCCTTGCGCTACCTGGCCGAAAAGGCCGTCGACGCACAGCCGCTCAGGCGGTTGGCCATCTGCGATGGCGCCGCCACCGACATCGATGAGTTCATGGGCATGCTCGACGGGGTGCAATCCGAGTACCCCTTGGTGGTCGTGAACCTCGGACCGGTGGTGGGTACCCATACAGGACCGGGCACGATCGGCCTGTGCATGATCACTTCGGCCTGAGCGCGGCCCCGGCGGCATACTGGCAGGCCACGCGGGGAGTCCGACTATCCTCGCACCATGGATCCCCAGCCCGAATCACCAGCGACCCGACTGCCCGGTTCCGGTGCGATCAGTGATCTGCCCACTCGGGGTACCGACCTTGTCGAGACGCTGGTCACGCTCCTCCGGGACAGGACCGTTCGACCACTCACGCTGGCCACCCGCGCCGTGGTGTTCGGGATCATCATCTTCGCCGCCACCGTGGTCACCGTCGTCCTGGTCTCCGTTTCGCTGATCCGTCTCCTCACCGTCTACGCCTTCGACGGCCGGGTCTGGCTCTCCGACCTGGTGGTCGGGGCCGTCTTCGTCCTGGTCGGCCTCGTCGCCTGGAGCCGACGCACGGTGTCGGCCGGCTCATCGACGGACGCGGCATGACCGAGTCACGCCAGGTGGTGATCGTCGGATCGGGGCCGGCGGGGCTGACCGCAGCCATCTACGCCTCGAGGGCCCAGCTGTCCCCCCTGGTCATCGAGGGAGAGCCCTCGTCGACCAGCGACCAACCGGGCGGCCAGCTGATGCTCACGACCGAAGTGGAGAATTATCCCGGATTCGTCGATGGCATCCTGGGGCCCGAGCTCATGCAGGCGTTCCGCGAACAGGCGGCACGGTTCGGCGCCGAGTACCTGACGGCCAAGGTCTCACGGGTTGACCTTTCGAGCCGGCCGTTCGGTCTGTGGGTCGGTGATCCGGATGCCGGACAGCCGAGCTACGCGGCCGACGCGCTCATCATCGCCACCGGGGCCCAGTCGTTGATGCTCGGTGTCCCCAATGAGGAGCGGCTGCTCGGCTACGGCGTCTCGACCTGCGCCACCTGCGACGGATTCGTCTTCCGGGGGAAGGAGATTGCCGTGGTCGGGGGCGGCGACTCCGCTCACGAAGAGGCCATTTTCCTGACCCGGTTCGCCGACATGGTGACCGTCATCCATCGGCGCGGCGACTTGCGTGCCTCCAAGGTCATGCAGCAGCGGGCCTTCGCCAATCCGAAGATCGCCTTCCGGTGGAATACCTCGGTCGTCGACGTTCTGGGGGACACCAAGGTGACCGGGGTGCGGGTGCGCGACAACCTCAGCGAAGAGGAGTCGGTGATCGATCTCTCCGGGCTCTTCGTGGCCATCGGGCACCAGCCCAACACCTGGCTGTTCAAAGGTCAGATCGAATTGGAGGAGAACGGCTACGTGCGGACGTTCGGCGGGACCCGGACCAATGTCGACGGGGTGTTCGCGTGTGGCGACGTACAGGACCACCACTACCGTCAGGCCATCACCGCCGCCGGCTCGGGTTGCATGGCCTCCATCGACGTCGAGCGCTGGCTCGAGGACCAGCAGGCGGCGCACTGAGGCGTCGAGGCCGCGGGTCCTCCGGGAATGCCCACACCCGAACGGTGGTTGACATAGCGTGTGCCAGTCGGGAACACGAGGCAGGGCCCGCAGGACCGGGCAGGAGGAAAGATCGATATGAGTGAGAAGATCACGACCCTCAGCGACGCTAGCTTTGACGAGCATGTCAAGTCGTCGGACGTTCCGGTGTTGGTGGACTTCTGGGCTGAATGGTGTGGCCCGTGCAAGATGATCGCCCCGGTGCTCGAAGAGATCGCATCGGAGCAGGCCGGGAAGCTGGAAGTGGCGAAATTGAACATCGACGACAATCTCGACATCACCCGGCGGTTCGACGTGATGAGCATCCCGACGCTGATTCTCTTCAAGGACGGGGAGCCGGCCGCACGCATCGTCGGCGCCAAGGGCAAGGGCCAACTCCTCCAGGAGCTGTCCGCCCACCTCTAGGAACGGGCCTCCTACCTGGTCATTCGCCCCTGCAGAGGGCACCCTGGCGGGTTGCCGGGGTCGGGTGGTGAGTCAGGACCATGAGATCCGGCTGGTGGTCGGCGACTCCGGGCCGCCGGTGCTCGATGTCCAACAGCGATTGGAGCGTCAGGGTTTCTCGATTGCCGTCGACGTAGCCGGGCACTTCGGGGCCGGGACCCGGGCCGCCGTCGAGGCGTTCCAGTACCGCCGGGGCCTCCGGGTCGACGGGGTCTGTGGGCCACAGACATGGTCTGCCCTGGTCGAGGCCTGTCGCACCATCGGGGACCGCTTCCTCTACCGCCGGACCCCGATGTTGCGGGGTGACGATGTTGCTGAGCTTCAACAACGGCTCAGCGCCCTGGGATTCGACTCCGGCCGGGTGGACGGCATCTTCGGCGACCTGACGTCGGCCGCACTCGGGGAGTTCCAGCGCAATGTCGGACTTCCCGTCGACGGCATCGCCGGGGCCTCCACCGTGGCTGAGCTGCTGAGGTTCGGGACCCGACACAGCGACACCGAACTGGTGGCCTCGGTACGGGACCGCCAACAGCTCCGGGCAGCACCGCGCACATTGGCCGACCGGCGGGTGGCCATTGGCGAAGAAGGTGGACTCGACTCCACGGTGGCTGCACTCCGGCGGCTGCTGGTCAACCAGGGAGCGGTGGTCACCACCCACCATCACCCCGACGGGTCGATCCAGGCCTCGGAGGTCAATGCAGGCGGCGCTGAGGTCTACATCGGCTTGCGACTGGACTCGGAGCGCCAGCACTGCACCACCGCCTACTACGCCGGCTACCGCTACTCCTCTCCGGGCGGGAGGCGACTGGCCGAGCTCCTTCAGGGAGCACTGGTCAAGCTGCTCGACCTTCCCGACGGAGGGGCCCAGGGGATGTCGCTTCCCCTCCTACGCGAGACGCGCATGCCCGCCGTCGTCATTGAGATAGGGCCCGCCAGGGTGCTCGTCGAGCAGGCGGCCACCTTGGTCCAGGCCATCGGTGCCGCATTGGCGGAATGGGTCGACAGTCCCTGGGATTAGCGGTCCCCGGAACCGTCGACCTTCCCCTTACATGGGGCCCGAATGCTGTAATCCACAACCTCATGCACAGGTTGTGGATTAGTCTCTACCACCGCATGAGGGCAAATTATCACTCTAAGTGGTAGAATTCCCCGATTAGCTCCGTTATGTCAAGTCATGACCGCTCTGAGTGGTGGAGGTGTCAGACGGTCGATTCGGCCCGTCCGACCATGAGCTTGTAAATGCGCTCGAGATCCTCGAGCGTGGCGAACTCGACGACGACCTTCCCGCGCTTCGATGTAAGGTCGACCTTTACCCTGGTGTTGAGATGACTGGAAAGCAGCTCCTCGAGCTCGAGGATTCCCGGCGGTGGTAGTCGGCGAGGACTGGCACTTCCTGTCCCGGCAGCACGAGGTACCTCGAGCCCTTGCTCTTCCGAGGATGGGCCTGCCCGGCCGGCGGCAACCTCTTTCCTCTCCGTCGCATGATCTCGGACCATCTCCTCGATGGCGCGGACCGTCAGCCCATCGGTGACGACCATCTTGGCCAACACCTCCTGGTACCCACGGTCCGGAGTTCCCAACAGCGCTCGCGCGTGCCCCGAGGTGATCTGACCCTCGGCCAACAAGCGCTGTACCCCGGCAGGGAGCTGGAGCAGTCGCAATGTGTTCGTGACCGCCGTGCGGCTCTTCCCCACGCGAGTGGCCACCTGATCGTGGGTATAGCCGAACTCCTCGATGAGTTGTTGGTACGCAGCGGCCTCTTCGAGGACGTTGAGATCTTGACGGTGCAGGTTCTCGACCAGAGCCTGCTCGAGGCTCCTCGTCTCGTCCGAGGTCTGCACCAGGACCGGGATGGTCTGGAGCCCCGCCCGACGGGCGGCCCTCCACCTCCGTTCCCCGGCGATGAGCTCGAAGTCGTCTGCCGCATCACCACCGACTTGCCGGACCAAGACCGGCTGCAAAATACCCAATTCCTTGATCGACGCAGCCAATGACGACATCGTGTCCTCGTCGAAGTTGACCCGCGGCTGTCGGGGATTGGGCTTGATACTCCCGATCGGGACCTCCCGCAGAGCCGTCGACCGGTCGCCCGCCACCTCCGTGGGAATGAGAGCACTCAACCCCTTTCCCAGCCCGCTACGACGCGCCACCGCTGACCTCCTTGGCTAGTTCTCGATAGGCGATGGCACCACGCGACGTGGGATCGAACGCGGTGATGGGCTGCCCGAAGGACGGCGCTTCGGACAGCCTCACGGTCCTCGGGATGACACTTCGGCACACCTTCGACCCGAAGTGCTGTCGAACCTCGTTGGCCACCTGGTCGGCCAGCTTGGTCCGGGCGTCATACATGGTCAAGACGATCGTCGAGATGTCGAGCTGAGGGTTGAGGTTCGAAGCCACCAGATGGACGTTCCGCATCAACTGGCTCAGGCCCTCGAGCGCGTAGTACTCGCACTGGATGGGAACCAGAACCTCGTCGGCCGCGGCCAGCGCGTTGACCGTGATGAGGCCGAGCGAAGGGGGGCAGTCGATGAGCACGTAGTCGAAGTCATCGAGCACCGACTCGATCGACCGCTTCAGTTTCAACTCTCGACTGAACGCGGGCACGAGCTCGATCTCAGCACCGGCCAGAGCAATGGTGGCGGGAGCCACGAAGAGATTCTTCATGCTGGTGGGCTCCACGCAGTCCTCGAGTGAGGCATCCCGCATCATCACGTCGTACATCGACAACTCGAAATTTCGGGCATCGATGCCGAGGCCCGTGGTGGCGTTTCCTTGAGGGTCGAGATCGATCACCAGGACCCTGAACCCGAGCTCGGCGAGGGCCGCACCGAGGTTGACCGACGTGGTGGTCTTGCCCACACCGCCCTTCTGGTTGGCGACCGCCATCACCCGGGGGAGCGGGTTGCCGGACGCGGCCTGGACCTCTTCGCCGGCGCCGGTGGCCGCGACCTGCTCGACCTCGACCGCGGAGTCCGGAGAGGGCGACCGGTCGCCGTCAGCGATAGGCCCGTCGGAAACGGACACTTCGAGGTTCACTTCATCAACTGTCGCAGGCGAGGCCATCACGTGGTCAGGCCCTCCTTGCCCGATATCCGGCGCCACCGAGTCGACACTCGCTTGAGCGCTCTCTCCGAGTCGGTCTGTGCCGCTGGGAGGCAGGACGCTGTCGAGTTCGGCGTGGGCCGTTGCCACATCCGAGCTGGTCTTCTTGATCGGGGTGGGCGTCCGCGGCAGCGCTGAGCCCGCGGTTGAGGGTTGACCCTGGGATACCTCGGCCGGAGGGGATCCGGGTTCGGAGGAAGCCTCCACCAACTTGATGGATCCCGGCTCGGTCTCCGGCTCGGAACCAGGATAGAAGTCATCCTGGGACGTAGGCCTGTTTCGACCTCGACGACGGCCGAGCACTATCGACTCTTCGATCGGGCAGGGTTCAAGGACTTCATCCTCCCCCGCGCTGAAGACCCGGTCAAGCCTTTCGACGAAAATGTTTCACGTGGAACGCCCGGATCGAAACTCCGGGGTCTCAAATTATGGGACTCATGTTGAGGTGAACGCGAGCCCGGACCCGCCGTCGCTTCCCATTGGGTGGTCCGTAAGGAGATGTCCCTTTGCCGGATTCGAGCCGGGGATGTTCCACGTGGAACGCCAACATCGTGGTTCGGCGTACGCGATTGACCGGTCTGAGGTTGATGTCGAGGCGAGACCGGATCGATTTCTCTCCCGGATCGTGTGGTCCATCGTGCGCCGTCCAGGGTCGGATCCCAGCCGGGGATGTTTCACGTGGAACATCCAAATGGAGGGTTCAGCGTCCCGACTGACCGGTTCGAGGCTGAGAGAAGCGCGAGGCATGGCGGCTCCGGCGCCGGATCCGAGCCGAGCACCGTCTCACGTGGGACGTCCAAATCGACCTTCGACGGTTCAGGTTGAGAGAAGCGCCAGGCGGAACCCAATTTCGCCCGGGTGCCCCTCGAGATCGAGGTCACACAAGAACGGATCCCAGGCCAGCCCGGTTCGGCTCCGAAGCGAGGCGGCCCTGCCCGATCCGTACAGATGTTTCCGTGGAACCTCCTGATCGAGCATCACTGTCCCCCGACCGGCTCACCCAGGGCTGGGGTCACGCCACATCGGAACCGGCCCCACTTCCGGATCATCTGGGCGGGAGCGAACGTGTCCAGGGACCAGCCGACCATGTTTCACGTGGAACGTGCACGATGTGGTGGTCCACCAACTCCAGCGCATCGATAGCCACAGGCTCAGAAGAGTGGGCGTTTCGCCGGAATGCCCACCCGCCTCGGGAAACGGTCGGGGGTCTCGTGAACCTTCGCCAGAACCTGATAGCCGAAGGCATCGTTGAACCGTAGTCCGGTTGAGGGTTCCAATCCGAGTTGCGTCAACCCATCCGATGGCCATCTCCCTCCGTCGCTGTCCGGCGGCTCCGAGACGACCATCACGCCACCGACGGCCAAGAAGGAGGCGCCGCACTCAGCGGTCACCGCAGGGGCGCCGAACGACCGAGATGTCACCAGATTGAACCTCTGGCGGAACGATGGAGTGTGTGCAACCTCTTCGGCACGGGCGTGCAGTACGTCCACTTCTCCCGTCTCGGCGCGGCCCGAGCATTCGGCCAGAAGGAAGCCGGCCCGACGCTCATTGCTCTCGATGAGAACGATCCTGCTTCCTGGCCAACAGGAGACCAGCACGAGGCCGGGGACACCGCCGCCAGATCCCAAGTCGACAACCGCCGCGGGGGATTCCCTACATGCCAACTCGAAAGCGTGAACGAAACCGAGAGCATGGTCGATCTGGTCACCGACGGGCATTCCGCCCAGAAACCCAAGCTGTGCCGACCGTCGGAGTGACTCCTCGACCCAGGGCTTGACCCGACTCCTGAGCTCTCCGACGGACCCGCTCGTTACCTGTGGTTGGGTCACGGCCGGCGCCCGATGAGCATCAGCTCGACGGAGCGATCACCACATATCTTGTCGGCTCCGTACCGTCGGAACGCGTCTGGACACCTTCAATCTCATTGACGGTGTCGTGAACGACCTTGCGGTCGGCCGGTGACATCGGCTCCAGAGCCCGCTCCTCGCCTGACTCGATGACGTCGTGCACGATTCCTTCGGTGAACCGTCGGAGAGCCGCCACCCGCTTCTCTCGATATCCACCCACATCGACCAGAATTCGATCGGTTCGATTCTCTGACTGACGCTGCACGAACGTCCGGGTGAGATCCTGGACCGCCGAAAGCGTCGCCCCCCTGGGTCCAACCAGCAGACCGAGGTCGTCGCCCACGGCCGCAACCTGTACGGTGTCCTCGTCGACCTCCGAATAGCCGACCTCAGCATCGAGTCCGAATTCTCGGACCAGCCCGGCGACGAAATCAGCCCCCGCTTGGCCCTGCTGCTCGAGTGTCAGTGACTCTTCCATCTTGCTCTCGCTCTCCCCGGACTTCCGGCCGGTACTCTCTCTCCCCTGCTCTTTTGGCTGCCCGCCGTTCTGGCCGCCACTGCCACTCCGGGCCCCGCGTCGTCGCCGGTTCGATCTCCCCGACGGGGCGGGCTTCGATCCATTGGAGTCCTCTCCCGCTCCCTCCGATGCCTGGAGCTCGGCGCCGTCGACTCCCGCGGCCCGCCTGCCGTTTCCTGCTTCGGAAGCCCGCGGTGAGCCGCCTCGCTGCTGATCCCCGCGACCCGAAGCCGTCGTCCCACTCTTGCGGCCCCCACCACCGTTCCGAGAACGATCGCCACCCTCGGGCCGCCGACCCGATTTGGGGCGACGGCCCCGCTTGGGCGGAGGCACCACCGGCCTCACACGGGCCTGAACCCGGGCCTCCCCGCGCATCCGACCGAACAAGCCGGCTTTGGGCTCGCTCAGCACCACGAATTCGGCGTCGTCCTCAGCCACTCCGAGAGCGTCGAGGACTATTTCCTTCGCCTCCGGCAGCGTCTTCCCGCTGGCTTCCACCCACTCCACCTGTTACCGGGCCTTTCTCTCGCGCTTCGCCTTGGATCGCGGGTGCTCCTTCGGTTGGGTCGCGCTTTCCTCGTCTTCTCCGGCGGCCTCAGATCCGTTGTTCCCGTTCGTCGAATTCTTCGGGCCCTTCTGGGCCGATCCTGCTCCGGTCCGGTTGCCGGGGCTGGTGCCCTTCCTGCCGTTTGATCCGTTCGTCGAGCCGTTCTGCTTGGCCTGGCCCGTCTGCTTGGCCTGGCCCGATCTTGTCGGGGAGGCCTTGGCCGGGTCGGCCCGGCCCTTCCCATTGGCACCGTTCGCTCCGGCGGCACTTTTCGCCTGTCCGGTGCCTGCGTTCTTCGCCTTGGGCAAGGCCCGTTCGGTCCGGTCCACGACGGGGCCCTTCTTGGCGCCCGTCGCCGGTGGGGCCGCAGCTGGACCGGCCACGATGCCCTTCCGGAACAGGATCTCCTGCGTGAGAATGCGTATCGCACTGGAAAATATGAAATAGACATTCAAAATAGCTGCCACATTAAGGTAAATAAACCCGAATATGAGTGGCATGTATTTCTGAATCATTGCCGCCTGAGGGTTTGCCTGAGAGGCTTGCGGATTGCGAGCGTTGAGCCTGGCCATCTGCAGGTACTGCAGTCCGACCGCCGCAGCCACCAGCAAGAGGTAGGGGATGGCCACGATCAAGCTCGAATGATGGGACAGCAGCTTCTGGGCAAAGTCCATTCCGAACGAGTTGAGTTGCCCGTGAGCAGCCACTATGTCCGTCCGCATCTTTGACGGATCGGGAATGTAGCGGGGGATCGCCTTGATCTGTGCGGGGACGACCGTCTTGACCCCGTTGACGGTGACCGTATGTTTGGGAATCGTGACGGTGTTGGTGATACCTCGGATCACGCTATAGAGGACGAAGAATGCCGGCATCTGCAATAGCATCGGTAAACACCCAGAGGCAGGGTTCACATTGTGCTCTTTGTAGAGCTTCATCATTTCTTCGTTCATCTGGGCCCGGTTTTCGGCACCCTTGTACTTCTGCTGCAACTTCTTCATCTCGGGCCCAAGGGCCTGCATGGCCGCCATGTTCTTGGTGCTCTTGACGGTCAGCGGGGTGAGAGCGGCCATGATCACGATGGTGAGCAGGGCCACATCGATCGGATAGTTCGGGATGATCGAGAAGAAGAAGGCCAGGACAGACCCCACGAAGTCCAGCAAGGGCTGGAAGATCTTGCCGATCGGTGTGGTCAGTGATCCGAGCATGGGGTCCTCCGATCAGGCACGGGATCGACGCCATGTCCACCCCAGGGAGTGCATCGCAGAAGTCGTCGGAGCGTGAGCGACGCACCGCGTGTGGCACCGTGCACCTCGATGGCCTGGACCGCGTAGTCAGAGCAGGTCGGGAGGAACCGACAGCCCGTCGGCCGCCCCGACCGGAGCAATTGGTAGCCCCTGATGGCGGCGATGATCCAACCGGCCGGCTGGCCGCGGCTGGCCACGTCGTTTCCGGCCGCCGGCGCCGGGTCGTGGACCTGCGAGATGTTCGCGCCGGAGTCCAGGACGTCCTGGTCGGTGATCACCGGGGCCCCCCGTGGTCGGGTGTGGCCATCACCGGCGAAGGGCGGGACTGGCCACTCGTGGCCCTCTCCAACGCTTGGTTCATAGCCACCCTCAGTTCGTCGAATCCCAACAATGACCCACCGGGCCCCACGCGCACCATGTAGGTGCCCGCCGGAAGGGACGACACCTGCTCGGACACGATGGCCCGCAGTCTCCGCTTCAGCCGGTTCCTCAACACTGCACTTCCCACCCGCCGGTTGACGGCATAGGCCATTTTGACCCCTGAACAGGATGGTTGCTTCAAAAAACTGACCGCCAGAGGTCCGGAGCGCCCTCGGGCACCACTACGTCGGAGCGCCTCGAACGCCCGGCGCGACCTGACGGGCCCGACACCGGTCATCGTTGTCCGGTCGGCCGGAGCCGCTGTGGCGCTCACACCGACAGCCGATGGCGTCCCTTCGCCCGGCGCGACCGGATGACGGCACGCCCGGCCTTGCTCGACATCCGCTTGCGGAATCCGTGGGTCTTGGCCCGTTTGCGTACGTTTGGCTGATAGGTCCGCTTCATTTCTCCAACTTCCTTCCTCCGCCCTGAACCGCGGACTTTCGTGTCGCATGCGGCAGGGGACCCCAATCAGAGGGGTCTGGGCATTCCCCTACATGCTAGGCGCAAACCGCCCCTCGCTCTAGTCGCTCACCGAGAGGCACGCCGAGTGGGCACGGTGTACCGTTCCGAACACAGCAAGTGGTTTCTGGACACACAGGATCCGGCCCGGCCCGCCACTTGCGCCAACGAACGAAACGGGTATCCGATCACAGCACTGTCCGGGTCGCGGCTCGCCGGGCGCCGCACACACGAACGGATGCTGTCCACAGCTGTGGAAAGTGCTGTGGAGCAAATCGACAGTCCAAGGGCGGAGGCCCACGTGAACGACACAGAAAGCTTGTGGATTTTGTGTTCAGAGGCGCTGCGCGAGCAGGTGTCCGACGCCATCTGGCAGGCCTACCTGTCCGGGATCACCCCCCTTTCCATCAAGGAGAGCGAGATCGTGTTGGGGGTGCCGAATACGCTGATCAGAGACCGGGTCGAGTCCCGATTCCTCGGCCTCATCCAAGACACCGTCACCGGCACCGTGGGGCGTGACCTCGAGGTGCAGCTCGAGGTGGTGGCACCGGTCTACGAGCCAGTCGAAGAGAGCCCGCCGGTCGTTGACCCCGGGGTCATGGGGGTTGGTGCCCGGTCCGGAGGCGGCTTCGCTGCCGGGTCGTCGTTGTGGCACGAGGCTCCGAAAAGGCCAGGTGGGGAGCGGTCTGGCGATCGGATCGACTTCCCCGTGCTCGATCCCCGTTACACCTTCGACACGTTTGTGATCGCCTCATCCAACCGATTCGCCCATGCCGCGGCCCAGTCCGTGGCCGAATCCCCGGCACGGTCCTACAACCCCCTGTTCATCTACGGCGACGCCGGGCTGGGCAAGACCCACCTCCTGCACGCCATCGGGAACTACGTCCTCGAGAATTTCTCCGGACGCCATGTTCGGTATGTGACCACCGAGACCTACATGAACGAGTTCGTGGACGCCATCCGCACCAACACCACCACCGCGTTCAAACGTCGGTACCGGGAATGTGACGTTCTCCTCATCGACGACGTCCAGTTCATGGAGCGCAAGGAATCCCTCCAGGAGGAGTTTTTCCACACGTTCAACTCCCTCTACGGGGCGTCCAAACAGATCGTGCTCACGTCTGACCGCCCCCCCAAGTCGATCGCCACTCTGGAGGACAGGCTCCGGAGCCGGTTCCTGTCCGGTCTCATCACCGAGGTGCAGCCGCCCGAGCTCGAGACCCGCTTGGCCATCCTTCAGACCAAGGCCGAGCATGAGCAGGTCGACGTCCCCGACGAGGTACTCGAATTCATCGCCACCCACGTCAAGGACAACATCCGTGAGCTCGAGGGCGCTCTCATCCGGGTGACCGCCTTCGCCAGCCTCAACCGCCAGCCCATGAGCAGGGAACTGGCCGAGGTGGTCCTGTCCGACATCGTCTCCGCCGACCAACCCAGACGGATCACCCCCGATGTGATCCTCAGTGCCACGGCCGATACCTTCGGCTTCTCCGTCGAGGAGATCTGTGGTCCCAACCGGCGGCGGCCCCTCGTCACCGCCCGCCAGGTCAGCATGTACGTCTTCAGGGAGTTGACCGATTTCAGCTATCCGGCGATCGGACGGGAGTTCGGGGGACGCGATCACTCCACCGTCATGCACGCCGTCGACAAGGTCGCCAACCTCATGAAAGAACGCCATCAGACCTACAACCAGGTGACCGACCTGATCGTCCGGATCAAGAGTGGCCCGTGACCGTCCGGTCGCTGGGCCGGTGCTCGGCATCCACCATCAACGGTGCCTTCCGGCTCGCCGGCCTGCCTGTATCCAGAGGTTGTGCACTATCTGTGGATATCTCGGCACGGATCTGGGGCAATTCTGTGAACTCAGATGAACTTGTCCATAACCAGTCACCCAAAGAACACCCGATGTCATCAGTCGGTGGTGTTCGGGGGACGACCGTCTGATCGAAAAACCAACCTTGTGCTGGGTCGCAAAGCGCTTATCCACAATCCACAGGGCTTACTACCATCACTATCAAATTTAAATACCTACGAAGACAAGAAAGGACCTCCTGGTGAAGTTCCGATGTGAGCGCGACTCCCTGGTGGAGGTTCTGACCACCGCCGGTCGTGCCGTGAGTTCCCGTACCTCGACCTCGATGGCCCTCGGAGGGGTCCGGATCGAATCACAAGCCAACCACCTCGGGGTGGTGGGCACCGACCTCGATCTCACTGTCCACGCCTCGACCGAGGTCATCGGGATCTCGGACGGGGTCTGCGTAGCTCCGGCGAAACTGCTGGCCGACATCGTCCGGTCGCTCGAACCGGGGGCTGTGACCATCGAGTCGGAAGGGGAGAAGATCGAGATCGGTGCCGCCCGATCACGCTTCAGCCTCCGGACGTTTCCGGTGGACGACTTCCCTTCACTGCCGGAACCCCCACAACCGGTCACCTTCCTGCCCGCGTCGAGCCTGGCCGGCGCGCTCCGCCAGGTGGTGCGGGCCGCTTCCGGCGACGACGCCCGACCCCTCCTGACCGGCGTGCTCGTCGCCGCCGAAGCTGGAGGTATCCGGTTGGTGGCCACCGATTCGTACCGGTTGGCCATGCGTGACATCGACGGCAGTGACGCGTTGACCGACAGCTCGCAGATCCTGGTCCCGGCCCGGGCACTTGCGGAACTGCAAAAACTGGCGGTCCTGGGTGCCGCGACAAAGGACGACGTCTCTGACCGGGGAGAGGGCGATGGCAACGGTGCCGGCCCGGCACCGACGGTCGGCCTGTCCATCGGAGACCACGACGTGACCTTCACCTCCGGTGACGTCAAGATCAGCACCCGGCTCCTCGACGGGAGCTACCCCGACTACCGCCAGTTGATCCCGTCCGAGTATCCGAACCGGCTTCATGTGGGCAAAGATTCCTTGCTCGACGCGCTCCGGCGGGTACGTCTGCTGGTTCGGGACAACACCACACCGGTTCGTCTGTCCATGCGCAGCGGTGGGGTGGACCTGACCGTGGTCTCCCAGGAGGTCGGCGATGCCAGTGAGACGGTCGACGCCGACTTCGAGGGATCCGAACTCACCATCGCGTTCAACCCCACATATCTGATCGACGGAGTGGAGGCGGTGTCGGGAGACGAGGTCCTCCTCGAGACGGTCGATGCCACCAAGCCGGCCACCGTGCGAGCGGCGGAGGAGACCAATTTCCGCTACCTCTTGATGCCCGTACGGGTTTCGTAGTCCGACCGTTCGTCGTCCCCGTTCTTCGTGCACCTCGTCTCACTCGAACTCACGAACTTCCGGAACATCGTCCAGTTGAGCATCGAGCCCGATCCGCTCGGGACGACCGTCATCACCGGACGCAACGGTGCCGGCAAGACGAGTGTGCTGGAGGCGGTCACCTACCTCTCGACCCTTCAGTCGTTCCGCCGGTCGCCGCGGGAGGCCCTCGTCCGACGAGGCATGGAGCAAGCCATCCTCAGGGCGGTGACCATGGTGGGCGGGCGGTCGGTGACCATCGAGGCCGAGCTGTCGAACACGGGGCGCTGGCGCACGATGGTCAACCGCCAGGCCGTCCGCCGCCGCAGCGATCTCCACGACGCCCTGAGGACGACAGTGTTCTCTCCCGAGGACATCGGAGTCGTTCGCTCGGGGCCGGCGGAACGCCGCAGGTTCCTCGACGAGACCATGGCCGTTGTCGACCCGAAGGCGGCCCGGGCCGCCGAGGACGTGGAGAAGATCCTTCGACAGCGGTCGGCGTTGCTACGAACGTCCGGCCGGAAGCCGAGCGCGGACGTGGCCAGCACGCTCGACGTGTGGGACGCACGTCTCGACACCGCCGGGACCGGGCTGGTGGAGGCTCGAGAGTTGCTGGTCAGCCAGCTGGCACCGATCACCGAAGCCCACTACTCGCGCCTGGCCGGCGAGGCCACCACCGTCACGCTCGACTACCAACGATCGTGGTCGGGCCGCCTCCTCGACGCGTTGGCCGAGTCCAGGGCGAGGGACATGGAACGCGGCCTCTCGTTGACCGGGCCCCACCGCGATGAGCTCGAACTCTCCCTCGGGGGCCTTCCCAGCCGCACCCACGCCTCGCAAGGAGAGCAGCGGTCACTGGCCCTGGCCTTGCAGCTGGCCGCCCATCAGCTGGCCACAGAGCGCCTGGGCACACCGCCGGTGCTCCTCCTCGACGATGTGTTCTCGGAGCTCGACCCCTTCCGAGCCAAGGCTTTGTTGGCGGGTCTCCCCCCCGGCCAGGCTCTCTTGACCACGGCCCTCCCTGCTCCCGTCGAGGTCGCGGCGGCAAAGATCTATCCGGTCGACGCCGGCGGCCGGGCCGCCGGAGGCACAGACACAGGCGCGGGGTAGTGGGTCCCGGACCGAACGAGCGCGAGAAGGGCCCCCGTCGCCTCGAAACCTCGCTCGACGCGGTGACCAGACGGCTGGGCCTCGAGGACTCGAAGGGCATCGGGCTCCTCTTCGCTCGGTGGGCGCAGATCGTCGGCCCGGCCCTGGCCGGCCACGTTCAGCCCATCCGGCTCGACAACGAATCCCTGGTGGTGACGGTCGACCACCCGGCGTGGGCCACCCAGGTCCGCAGCATGGGGGACGAGCTCTTGGACCGGGTGGTGGAGGAAACCGGAGCGCCGAGGCCGGGCCGTCTCGAGGTGCGGGTCCGCCGGTAGCCGGCCCCCGTTCCCACCCCACTCATCGGTCAGGGTCGGCACCTCCGACGGCTACACTGGAGCTTTGGAATCGGGTACTCGCAGTGGCCGACATAGGCGTGGAGGCTCTCTCGTTGCGCTGGTTCCCGTTCAGTCAATCGATGTTGGAAAGGGCGCGCCTGTGGCGCTGAAAAAAGAAGACGACGGCGGGCAGGAGGAAGCCACCTACACCGCCGAGGACATCACTGTTCTGGAGGGTCTGGAGCCGGTTCGGAAGCGACCGGGGATGTACATCGGGTCGACCGGCCCGACCGGCTTGCACCACCTCGTCTGGGAGGTCGTCGACAACGCGGTGGACGAGGCCATGGCCGGGTACTGCAGCCAGATCGACGTCACCCTGCTGGCCGACGGAGGGGTACGGGTGGCCGACAACGGACGCGGGATCCCCACCGGACCGATGAAGGAGCATCAGGGAAAGTCGGCCGCCGAAGTGGTGCTGACCGTTCTTCACGCCGGGGGCAAGTTCGGCGAAGGCGGCGGCTACAAGGTCTCCGGTGGGCTGCACGGTGTGGGCGTCTCGGTGGTCAACGCGCTGTCCACCCGCCTGTTGCTGGAGATCGACCTCGACGGCGACCACCACGTGCTGGAGTTCGTCGACGGGGGCAATCCCACCGGCAAGCTCGAGATCACCGGCCGCGCCCCCCGGGGGCGGACCGGCACGACCGTGACGTTCTGGCCGGACCCGAGCATCTTCGAGGACGTCGAGTTCCGGGCCCAGACGGTGACGGAGCGCCTGCAGGTGATGGCGTTCCTCAACAAGGGGTTGGAGATCCGGTTCGCAGACGAGCGGCCCGAGGGGAAGGAGTCCCAGGTCTTCAAGTACAAGGACGGCATCGTCGACTACGTCCGCCACCTCAACGCGTCGAAGGAGGCGCTCTTCCGGAAGGTCGCCTCGCTCGAGCAGCGGGAGGAGACCATGGAGGTGGAGATCGCCCTCCAGTGGAACACCGGCTTCTACGAGAGCATCCACTCGTTCGCCAACGGCATCTCCACCATCGATGGCGGCATGCACGAGGAGGGATTCAAGAAGTCCCTCACCAATGTGGCCAACAAGTACGCGCGGGCCAAAGGCACCCTCAAAGAGAAGGATGACAACCTCCTCGGTGAGGACATCCGCGAGGGCCTGACCGCGATCATCTCGGTGCGCCTCGAAGATCCGCAATTCGAAGGTCAGACGAAGGCCAAGCTCGGCAACGTCCCGGTCCGCTCCCTTGTCGAGCGGGCCACCAACGAGAAGCTGAGCGACTGGTTCGAGGAGAACCCCCGCGAGGCCGGCCAGATCATCCAGAAGGGCATGTTGGCGGCCCGCGCCCGTGTGGCCGCCCGATCGGCCCGTGACCTCACCCGGCGGAAGTCGGCCCTCGACGGCGCCGGTCTGCCCGGAAAGCTCGTCGACTGCTCGTCACGGGACCCGCGGGCCAGCGAGCTGTTCATCGTGGAGGGGAACTCGGCGGGAGGCTCGGCCAAGGACGCCCGCAACCCGCAGACCCAGGCCATCCTCCCCATCCGGGGGAAGATCCTGAACGTCGAGCGCGCCCGCATCGACAAGATGTTGAAGAACACCGAAATCCAGGCGCTCATCTCGGCCATCGGCGCCGGCCTGGCCGAAGACTTCGACGTTACGAAGATCCGCTACCACAAGATCATCATCCTGGCCGACGCCGATGTGGACGGCTCGCACATCCGCACGTTGCTGCTCACGTTCTTCTTCCGCCAGATGAAGCCGCTCGTCGAAGGCGGGTTCGTCTACGTTGCCCAGCCTCCCCTGTACTCGACCGAGGTGGGCAAGGAGAAGGCGTACCTCAAGGATGATGCCGCTCGAACGGCGTTCCTCTTGGAGAACCCCAACCACACCAAGGAGTTCCAGCGGTTGAAGGGGCTCGGCGAGATGGACTACGCGGAGTTGCGGGAGACCACGATGGATCCCGGCAAGCGATCCCTTCTCCAGATCGCGGTCGAGCAGGCAGCCATCGCCGACGAGGTCTGCTCCGTGCTGATGGGCGAGGACGTCGACCTCCGTCGCCAGTTCATCCAGACCAACGCCAAAGACGTACGTTTCCTCGACATCTAGTGGGTGCCCGGGCGGAGCCGCCCCAATCCACCCGATCTCGAATTCAGTGACAGTCAGTGACCCAGATAGGACCTAGGAATGCCAGGACGTGACAACGACGGGACCGGGGGATCCGGCACCGACGAAGAGATCTCGGGGTTCATCGAGCCGATCGAGATCCAAGAGGAGATGGAGCGCTCCTTTCTCGAGTACTCGATGTCGGTCATCGTCTCGCGGGCGCTCCCGGACGTACGCGACGGCCTGAAGCCCGTCCATCGCCGCATCCTGTATTCGATGTACGACCAGCGGCTGCTGCCCGACCGACCCCGCAACAAGTGTGCCAAGGTGGTCGGGGACGTGATGGGCTCGTACCATCCCCACGGCGACTCGGCCATCTACGAGGCCCTGGCCCGGATGGTCCAGGAGTTCTCCATGCGCCACCCGCTGATCGATGGCCACGGGAACTTCGGTGGGACCGGACCCGACGAGGGGCCGGCCGCCATGCGGTACACGGAGTGCCGGCTCGGCGCACTGGCCCTCGAGCTCATGCACGGGATCGACCAGGAGACTGTCGATTTCGTCGCCAACTACGACGCCACGTCCGAAGAACCGACGGTGTTGCCGGCACGCTTTCCCAACATGTTGGTCAACGGCTCGCAGGGAATCGCGGTGGGGATGGCCACCAACATCCCGCCCCACAACCTGGGTGAGGCCATCGACGCCACGGTTCATCTGCTCGAGCATCCCGACGCCAGTCCCGATGACCTCATGGAATTCGTCAAGGGTCCCGACTTCCCCACCGGCGGGTTGATTCTCGGGCGGCAGGGCATTCTGGACGCCCTCCGTACCGGACGGGGATCCATCAAGATGCGGGCGGTGGCGGAGATCGAGGAGGGACGGGCCGGCGAGACGCGGATCGTGGTCACCGAGATGCCCTACCAGGCGTCGATCGCCTCGGTATCGAAGAAGATCGAGGACCTGGTCAGGGCCGGCGATCTGGACGGCATCGCCGAGGCCCAGGACGATTCGTCCGGCGGCAAGACCAGGTTGGTGATCCGTCTGAAGCGGGACGCCAACGCCAACGTGGTCCTCAACAACCTCTTCAAGCAGACACCGATGCAGACCACCTTCAGCGTCAACGCGGTGGCGCTCGTCGACGGGGTGCCGCGGACCCTCAATCTGGCCCAGATACTGACCCACTACGTGGCCCATCAGGTCGACGTCGTGACGCGCCGTTCGCAGTTCCTCCTGGACAAGGCGCAGGCCCGGGCCCACGTCGTCGAAGGACTGCTCAAGGCCATCGACATGCTGGACGAGGTCATCGCGGCGATCCGAGGCTCGGACGACCGGCCCGCGGCACTGGCCACGCTCCAGGCCACGCCGTTCGGGTTCTCGGAGGAACAGGCCAACCACATCCTCGACATGACGCTGGCTCGGCTCACGCGACTGGGCCGGAGCAATCTCGAAGAGGAGCTGGCCAAGCTTCTGGAGGAAATTGCCGAACTGGAGTCGATCCTGAGGGACCCGGCGAAGTTACGGGGGGTCATCGCCTCCGAGCTCGGAGAGATCCGCGAGAAGTTCGCCAACGACCGCCGCACGGTGATCACCCACGATCCTGGCGACATGAACGTCGAGGATCTGGTCGACGACGAGGAGTTGGTCGTGACCATGAGCCGCGCCGGCTACATCAAGGCGGTGTCGGCCGATGCGTTCCGCACCCAAGGCCGTGGTGGCCGCGGCGTGCAGGGAGCGAAGCTCAAGGAAGAGGACCTCATCGACGACGTGGTGCACACGTCTTCGCACGCCCATCTGTTGCTGTTCTCCAACAGGGGACGGGTGTTCCGCCTACGGGCGTTGGAGATCCCGATGAAGGAGCGGACAGCTCGTGGTACGGCCGTCGTCAACCTGCTCCCCCTGGCTCCCAACGAGAGCATCCAGGCGATCATCGGCACCCGCGACTTCCCGGCCGAGAACTTCCTCGTGTTCAGCACCAAAATGGGCCAGGTCAAGAAGACGTCCTTCAGCGAGTACGACAAGTCGCGGCGCGAAGGGTTCATCGCCATCAACCTGCGAGAAGGCGACGAGCTGGTCCGGGTGGTCGAGACCCGTGGAGAGGACGACGTCTTTCTGGTCACCCAGTCGGGGATGACCATCCGCTTCTCCGAGCAGGATGTACGGCCCATGGGTCGTGACGCGGCGGGTGTGCGGGGAGTGCGCCTGAAGGCCGGCGACGAGGTGGTGTCGTGCGACGTCGCCCGGGACGAGGCCGACATCCTGCTGGTCACCGATGCCGGCTACGGCAAGCGGACGAAGCTGGAACGCTTCAACCAGCAGGGTCGGGGAGGCCAGGGGGTGCGGGGTATCCGGCTGACGGCCAAACGGGGCCGTGTGGTGGCCGCCTTCATGGCCGGGCTGGAGGACGAGATCCTGCTGATTTCGACGTCGGGGATCGTCATTCGTACGGCCGTGCGCGAGATCGCCTCGCAGGGCCGTGATGCCACCGGGGTCCGGGTCATGAACCTCGATGGCGGCGACGCGGTGGCTGCGGTGGCTGCGGTGGCCGGTGAGGTGGCGGGCGACACGTAGGCGTGGTGTAGCGTCGTTCACCGGTTTGCGGGGCTATAGCTCAGTCGGTTAGAGCGCAGCACTGATAATGCTGAGGTCGCAAGTTCGATTCTTGCTAGCCCCACCAGCTGTTCGGGAGGTGCGTGCGCCCACATTCGGTTGCCGGCGTCACCCCCAGGAACTGCTCCGATCTTGGCGGGAGACAGGCCCTCCTGAGCGATCCCCAGCGACTCGCTTGGGTATGTGCCCGTCCCTGGAGCTCACCCGTGCGACCTGACCTGGTATCTCCTGGCGCCCCTCGACACCTGCGATCGGTGGTCGGAGGCAGGGTTCTCGCACGGATTCGATGTCACTGATCCCAGGCGGTGAGCCTGCTCGCGGATCGGCCGGGGACGACTGTTCAGCAGAAGGCTGCGACGGCAGCGCCACGAGCACGAGGAACGAAGCGGCGAGGGCGACGATCGCGCCCACACCCAGCGCCACCTGGGTACCGCTCATGAAGGCGGTGCGCGCGGCGCGGGCCAGCTCCGCTCCGGTCGAGCCTCCGACCCGAGTCGCCACAGCCAGGGCAGCCCCGAGGGACCCGAAGATGGTCGTAGCGACCGACCGGGGCACTTGCCGACCCACCAACGCTGCCGCCATGTGGCTCTGGTAGCGGGTCAACATCACGCTACCGATGACCGCGACACCCAACGCTCCGCCGACCTGAAGCGCCACGGTGTTGCTGGCGGACCCCATCCCCGAGTGCCCCTGGGGGACTGCGCCGATGACCGAGTTCGTGGCCGTCGGCAGCATGAGTCCAGCGCCGAGGCCAACCAGGAGCAGTCCCAGGACGACTCGGTCGTAGGTTGTGTCGAACCGCGATGAGGCTGAGACCTGCCAGAGGCCGGCCGCGATCGACACCAGGCCGGCCACTACCGTGAGCTTGACACCCACCAACCGGGCGATCATCGGGGACGCTGCGGCGCCGACGACAACCATGACGGCGATCGGGAGGATCCGAAGGCCGGCCTGGAGAGGGGAGTACCCGAGGTCGAATTGGAGGAACTGCGTCGATAGGAACAGCGCGCCCATCAACCCGAACACCCCAAGACACTCCGCGGCGAGGGAGACCGAGAAGCGGCGGTCGCGGAAGAACTCGAGCTTGAGCATGGGATGCGTACTGTGGGACTCCCAGGCGACGAAGGCGCCGATCACCACCAGGCTGACCAGCACGGCTCCCACCACGGTCCCCGAGGTCCACCCCCGGGTCGGGCCCTCGATGATCGCCCAGAGAAGCAGTCCGAGGCCCGCGATCGACAACGTCGCACCGACGGGGTCGGGGCGTTGCACGTGCGGGTTCTTCGAGTCCGGAACCACCACCACGGCCCCGAGGATGGCCATGCAGGCGATTGGGACGTTGACGAAGAAGATCGACCCCCACCAGAACCTCGCCAGAAGGAGCCCACCGGCGATGGGACCGATGGCGATTCCGAGGCCAATCGTGCCGGCCCAAACACCGATGGCAC
>JBEKIU010000026.1:0-43051 GCA_050011635.1 Acidimicrobiales bacterium | reverse complement strand
ATATTCATTCGTTTTGTACTAGACTTTGCCCATGCCACGGATCACCGATGAACGCCGCGAGGCGCGCCACGACCAAATCCTCGAAGCGGCCCGAGCCTGCCTCCAAGAGCACGGACTGGAAGCCGTGTCGATGGAGATGATCATCGCCCGGTCGGGGCTTTCGACCGGCGCCGTCTACGGTTACTTCAAGGGCAAGGACCAGATCATCAACGCCGTCGTGGTCGAAGGGACGGCGGCGATGGCCGAGGAGCTGGCGCCGGTCCTCACCAACCCAGAGCCGCCACCGCTCCCCGAGTTCGTCGGCCAGGTGCTGCGTGCTGTCGTCGGCTTCGGCCGTCACAAGAAGGGTGGCATCGACCGGCTGCTCGTTTCTCTTCACGGCTGGAGCCATTCTCAGACCGATCCCGAGCTCAAGGCGGCCACCCGTGCCTCCTACTCCGGGTTGCGAAAGCTGTTCAGTGATGCAGTGGAACGGTGGCAAGCCGCCGGGACGTTCGATTCGGCGGCGGATCCGGAAGCGGTCGCCGAGTTGCTGACGTCGATCACTCTCGGCTTCGTGGCTCAACGAGCGCTGGCCGGAACCGCCGACGTAGGAGCTCACGTGGATGCCTTGGAGGCGTTGGCCCATCGGTCGGATGCCCAGCGCGTATCGCAGGGCGTCACTGCTTGAGCTGCCCCTCACGCTGATCCCGATGCGCGGCTCAAGCCACTATTGCCTTGGCTCGGTCGGACGAACTTCGCTGGGCCTGGTGCTCACGGGCGTTCTTCTGGCCGCCTGCGGGCCGGCGGCCGGGATCGATGCCGGGCGCAGTCCGCTGAACGTCTCGGTCGAGCCAACGTCGCGGCCGGGGCAGCTTCCCGTGCCGGCCGGCCGCTCGCCGACTCTCGGGCCACAGGCCTTCCATCCGTCAGAGACCGGCGGGGTACAGCTCGATGTGATCAACGCGCTACGCGACGGCACTCCCATATTCAACGGCGACTTCGCCGATCCCTCCGCGCTGAAGACTTCACAGGCGCTTTATCTTTTCGCTTCCGACACGGCGGCCTCACGCTACGCTCCAGCGGCCCATATCCCCGAGATCGAGCTCACCCAAAGCTCGGCGTTCCGGGGTTACTACCTGGGCGACGCCTTACCCCGGCTGCCGAAGTGGACCGTGGCGGGCTTCCAGTGGGCTCCTTCTGTGTGGGCCCGGCCCAACGGCATCTACGTGATGTACTACTCAACCCCGGCAGCACACCCGCTCGAATGTGTCGCCAAGCCGTCAGGGGCCGGATGCATACGCACCGCCAACGGGCCAACCAGCGCGATGTGCATCTCTGCGGCCACAAGTACCAATCCCGCCGGCCCCTATGTCGATGACTCATCGTCTGCGTTCGTGTGCCCAGCTTCACAGGGAGGTGCCATCGATCCGAGCATCTTTATTGCCCAACATGGCGCTCCGTGGCTGTTGTGGAAGAGCGATGGGGACTGCTGCGGGCTCCCTACGATCATTTATTCACAACAGCTGGCGCCCGACGGCTTGGCGACCGTTGGCCCGCCCCACCAACTGATCCGGGCGTCGCAGCCATGGGAAGGAGGACTGGTCGAAGGACCCGCCATAGTGGAGTCGAACGGCAACTTCTGGCTCTTCTACTCGGCGAACAAGTGGGGAACCGATCACTACGGGATTGGCATTGCCCACTGCAGTTCTGTCATCGGTCCGTGCACCAAGCCGCTCAGCCATGCGTGGCTGTCTTCATCGGGAGGAAGTCAGACCGATCCGGGCCCGGGCGGCGAGGAATTCTTCCAAGCCGGAGGACTCGTCTGGATGGTGCATCATGGGCTGGACCCCCTGCAGACGGGCAACCTCGCGCAGCGCCGTCTCTACGTCGATCTCCTGGCGTTTCCGAACGGCCGCCTGCCCCGCATCGCCAGCGGTAATGCGGCGGCGGCCCTCGCCGAGGGTGTGCTCTACAACGAAGATCCGAACCTTCCGGCACAGCCCCGAGCGGCCTACCTGCTCGTCCTCAAGAAGATGACCGGAGCCTTCTCTGCCGACTCCGATGGGAGTGTGCTGGCCGACGGAATGCTCAGCTGCCACGACCTGGGCCACCACGAGAGTCCCGGGCAGATGTTGGGTTCACTCCAACATCGCGGACTGAATCCCTTCGAGGCGTATCTGGTGGCCATCTTCTCCACGAAGTACTTCTGTTCGCAGTACGTGCCACAAGCTCTCGTCGACGTCCGGCAGAGCCTCGTCGACGGGCCGTGAGCGCGTGCGGATCGCGACGAGGTCGGGGCCGGGCCGGACCCCGTCCTCGTCGATGCGGCCTGTCCGATGATCAATGCGTCACGTTGGCGGCTATCCGAGGCTGACTGGGGCAACCCCCGGCTCGGTCCCGATGGCGAGCGAGCTGATGCCAGTTGCACATGCGGTCGCGAGTTGGGTGGCCGTCTCCGTCGTTTGTGCGACTGTCTTGTCCGACGCGCCTCTGTTCGTTCCCTCAAAGGGACCGGCGGCGGAGCCCTTGATCGAGCCCGGGATCGTGAAGGTTCCGTGGTTGCTTTTGATGGCCCCGGTAATGCTCTTCAAGGTGAGTACCGAGCTGGGGACTCCTGGGGTCGCCTTCCACCTCGCGGACAGGGCTCCCGTGACCGAATTGCTGCGGGTCAATCCAGCACAGGTGCCCGACGGGGACGTCGCCGTGCCAGCCGAGCCCTTGATGGTGCCGGTCATCGTCCCGCTGGTCACCTTGTCGGCGAAGGTGCCCTTGACCCTGCAACCGGACACGGTGGCCTTGACCGTCGTGGTCGTCGAGCCCGACGTGTAGCCCTTCAGTGTGAGCTTGGGCGAAAAGCTCACCGTCCCGGTGATCTTCGTACAGGTGATGGTGTCGGTGGAAGCGCTGCCGGCGTGACCATTCGACGCACCGGCGATTTCCCCGCTGACGGCGACCACACTGACCGGGAGAGCGATCGCGGCCGCGACCACGAGCAATTTGCGAATCATGTCCTACCCCCTTGGTTCTTCCATGTCTCCATGGACCGAAGTCAGGTGACGTAGGTCCCCCAACATGAGATGCCTGCGGGAACGGCAACAGAACTCAGGCTCGGAACTCGCCCTGTGCTCCGTCTCCCCCTATGCAATGGACTCAGTCTATAGAATTCCGAACGGAATGCAATACCGATCGGGATTCTTAACGGGCCGAGCGAACTCCGATGGATCAGCCCGCCAGCTGACTCTCGATCGTCGCTTCCACACCGGTTCAGGGGGAGCACGGTGGAGGTCCTTCGGGAAACAACCCCTCTGTCTCCACTGAAACCAGGGAAGCCCGAATCTCTGCTCATCGGTCAATCCGAATCGGTTGCGCGACACCTCGTTGGGATTGCAGCTGAGCATTTGCGATCCCGCCATCCGGGCTCAGGTCGCCAGCCTGAATGGCGCCCACCCTGAACGGCGTCCACCGAGACAGTGTGCGGGCCCAGAACTGCAGATTTGGATCTCGCGATGCTTCAGCGAGCGCACATGCATCATGGGGATCGGCGAGTCCTCCGGCGAGCAGCCCGGGGGCCTGTCGGGGCATGTCGATCAGGACCGGCACGTGTTGAAGCGTCGAGCTGTCGGCACGACACCTGGCCATGCGGCTTGCCTCCGCGGGTGCTAATTCGCCGCCGAAACGACGGCTGGGGCAGGTCCAGTCGGCTCGGCGGCAGTCGTGGGACGCGGAATCCCAGACATTGAGGAGGCGAAGATGGTGGGGCGTTCAGATTCTCGACGCCGTAGTGACGCGGGCGTTCGGCAGGGTCGGAGGCGCGCATTGCTGTCCGCGGCGATCCTGCTCGCGGTGACGACCGGTGTGATGGCCACGCCCGGGATCGCCCACGCGGCAACGGCGGTCTCGAACGTGACGGTGGGCGTGTCGCCCCCGACCTCGGCGGCCGGAGGGCTGACCAGCTACGCGGTCTCGTTGGAGACCTCGTCGACCGGCGAACTGGACGGCAACGCCGGGGGCGCCGTCACCATCGCACTCCCGCCCAACACCGGCCTCGGCTCCTTCGAGAATGGGAGCTCCAGCCCGCTCGACGTCGGGGCCACCCAGGTGGGCTACTGCGAAGCCACCGACACCAGTAACAGCACCCCCACCGTGACCTGTTACGTCTACAGCGGGGACACGATCGGCGCCTCGACCACGGTGACGGCCACCCTCAACGGCGTGACCAATCCCGGTGCCGGCTTCGACAGACTGTCCGTTTCGACAACCTCGGACCCGACGCCGGTGAGCTCCGCCAACTACGACATCGAAGTCCAGGTGGCGGCTTCCGACTCGTGTACGGTCCCGGGCTTTGGAACGACCAACTTCCCGACGGTCGTCTCGGCATCCACCGCCCCGCCGTCGAGTATCGACGCAGGCGGGACCTTTCAGACGGCGCTGGAATCCCTCATCACCATCCCCGCGTCGGTCATCAACCACTTCCGGAATCTCGGAGCCACCTCGCTCACCGTCAGCTCGCAGACGACCGGCGAAAACGGCCTCACTTCGGGGGGAGCACCGAGTGGGGCGGTGAGCCCGAACACTCAGTCGACATCTGCCACCGATCTGCCTCAGAGCGACACGCTGGTAGCCAACACCCCCTTCACCTATGTCACCACCTACACCCCGGTGACTTGGCAGTCCGGCCCGGGATCCGGACTGGTCGACTTCAGCCCCGGGGCCATCGACGCAGTAGCCACCTTCGTGCGCAGTGAGACTCCAGCCACCGTGACCATCGCCTGTACCCCACCACATGGGGTGGCCGATCTCGGCTCGACGACCGTCAATCCACCTCCGGCCACTCCCACGCTCCAGGTTTCATCCACCCCACCTCTCCAAGGCCAGGTGAGTGCGGGAACCGACGGCGGATGGGGAGCCACCATCGCCAACCCCTCGACGGCCACGGTCACCGGCCTGTCGGCCACGGTGAGCCTGAGCGATGGCGGAGCCGCGGTCTCCTACGACCTCACCGGCATGGCCGCCTCGGGGACCAGCTGTTCGTCCTCGGGGCCCGGAACGATCTCCTGCTCGATCGGGACCCTCGCCGCCGGGGCCACCGATACCCTCGACGTGCTGGTCAACACCGCCGGCTTGGCCCAAGGCACCACCATCTCCGGCTCGGCCACGATCACATCGTCCGATGCCGGTAGCCAATCGACCACGTTCGGGCCCCTCGGGATCATCGTGATCCAGAATGGGAACGGCACTGCCGCGGTGGCTGTCCCGGGGATCCCCCTTGTGAGCACCAAGGCTCCTCTCAGCACAGCCAAAGCCTCGATCACTCTTACGCTACCCACTGCCAAGGTCAAGAAAGCCAACCGGGCCGAGCAGCTGGCTTTCGACGCCTCGTCCGTCACCACCACGCTCGTCACCCCGCCACCAGTGGCGGTGACCCTCGAGTCCCTCGCTCCGTCGAAAGAACCGGCGTTGTGCCCACCGACCGGGTCGCTCAGGTGCGAGGGCAATATCGTCCAGGTCGTGGGCAGCTTTTCGGCGTACACCAACAAGCGCGCCCCGATTGTCGCTGTGCTCAAGTTCTACTACGGCTTGCGCGTCCCCTCAGGGTCTGTCTACATGCTCAAGCCGAATGGCCAAACCGTGGTCAAACTGGCTGCCTGCATCAAATCCACCAGCGGGTACAACACCCCTTGCGTCTTTGGAAAGGAAGCGATTGGCGGCGCAGCGAGCCATCGCTATGCCCAGGACTCGGTGTACTTCACCGGCGCCGATCCAGCCATGGGCCGGCGTTAAGGTGCATCCGGTCGGTGCCCCACGGTACGGTGGGTGGGTGGGCTGACGACAGAACCCAACCGACCACCGGAAAGGCGGGTGGGGAGCACCGTGGACCATGCCGGTGGAGCGGAATCGATGCCGGCAAGTTGGGACGGGCACGGACTCACATCATCGGGATCACGAGCGGAGGCACTCCCGTAGATGGCGGTTATCGAGAACATCACGGTGCTCTTCACCGACCTGGTCGGTTCCACAGAGCTGGTCTCCTCGCTCAGCCCTGAGGCCGGCGAGGAGATCCGGCGCCGTCACTTCTCGGCACTTCGCCAGGCCATCGCCGAAACCGAAGGCACAGAGCTGAAGAACCTGGGCGACGGTGTCATGGCCGTGTTCTCCACCGCGTCTGCTGCGCTGACATGTGCCGTGGCCATGCAGCAGGCCGTCGACTGGGACAATCGGACCGCAGAGCACCCCCTGGGTCTTCGCGTCGGGCTCAGTGGCGGGGAGGTCTCCAGGGACACGGACGACTACTTCGGAGATCCGGTGATCGAGGCAGCTCGGCTCTGCGCACAAGCCGAGGGGGGCCAGATCCTGGCCGCAGAGATCGTCCGGGCAATGGCTGGTCGACGGGTCCGCATGGACTTTCGTCCGCTCGGCGCGCTGCCGCTCAAGGGTCTGCCCGACCCGGTGACGACCGTGGAGCTGCTCTGGGAGCCGCTCGCCGACCCGGAGTCGATCCCGCTCGTGCCGCTGCCGGACCGCCTGTGCGCACGCCCCGCTTTGGGGAAGGTGGTGGGCCGGGAGACCGATCTGGCATCCATCGCCGACGCCGTCAAACGGATCTCGACCGGAGGGGGACGTGAAGTTCTCCTGGTCTCCGGCGAAGCCGGGCTGGGGAAGACCACGTTGATGGCCGAATCGGCGCGCTCGGCATTCGACAATGGCGCCCTTGTGCTGTTCGGGCACTGCGAGGAAGACCTCGCCTCGCCCTACCAGCTCTTCGCTGAGGCACTCGGCCACTATGTCGCTCATGCGCCCGAGGACCAACTTGTGGCCCACGTCGAGGCCAATGGGTCCGAGTTGATCCGACTGGTTCCCGAGCTGGCCAGAAGGATCCCGGACCTGCCGGCATCCAGAGCGACCGACGACGACACCGAACGGTTCCTCCTCTTCGCGGCCGTGGTCGCGCTTCTGACCGCAGTATCCGAGTACCGGCCCGTCGTACTCGTTGTGGACGACCTGCAGTGGGCCGACGCCGGAAGCTTGCTGATGTTGCGCCACTTCGTCACATCGGCTCCGTCCCTGCCCGTCCTCGTGCTCGGAAGCTTTCGCGGCGACGAGCCGCCGCAGTCCGATGGCCTTCTCACATTGCTGGCCGCCCTCCATCGGCACCAAGGGGTATCCCGTATCGAGTTGTCCGGACTCGATGACTCCGGGGTCGTCGCGCTCATGGAGACCGCCGCCGGGTACGCCCTCGACGAGGCCGCCGTCGACCTCGCCCATGCCCTCTACGAGGAGACAGACGGCAATCCGTTCTTCGTGGGCGAGGTCCTGCGCCACCTCTCCGAAACCAGGGCCATCTATCCGGACTCCACCGGACGGTGGGTGGCAGAGCAGCGCCCCGACGAGATGACGCTGCCCGACAGTATCCGCGAGGTGATCGGGGCGCGGGTCGGGCGACTCGGACAGGAGGCCGGCAACATCCTGTCGACCGCCGCGGTCATCGGTCGCGATTTCGACTTCGAGGTCCTGGCCCTGGCCACGAGCACCAACGAGGACCAACTGCTCGACATCCTCGAGGCCGGTACCGGAGCGGCCCTGATCAGAGAGGTCTCCGCTACCCCTGGCCGTTACAGCTTCACCCACGCCCTCATCCAGCACACCCTGTATGTGGACTTCGGCGTCACCCGCCGGGCCAGAGCGCACCGGCGGGTTGCCGAAGCCCTGGAGGAACTGTGGCGGGACCGCTCCTGCGCCCGGTTGGGTGAGCTGGCTCGTCACTGGCTCAATACGTCACAGCCCCTCGACCTGACGAAGGCGCTCGACTATTCGCGACGAGCAGGAGACGCAGCCCTTGAAGCCCTCGCCCCCGCTGACGCCCTCCGGTACTACAGCCAGGCACTCGACCTCTATGCCGGCGCCGTTGATCCTGACCCGTTCCTCGGACTCGACTTGACCATCGGGCTCGGTATGGCACAACGCCAGACAGGTGATCCGGCATTTCGCGAGACCCTCCTCGACGCCGCTCGACGAGCATCCGACATCGAGGACACCGAGCGGCTCGTGGCCGCGGCCTTGGCCAACGACCGCGGCTTCTACAGTGCTGTCGGCGCCACCGACGTTGACAAAGTGGAGACCCTCGGTCGGGCACTCGATGTGCTCGATGCCGATGCCCCTGATCGGTCACTCGTGCTCGCCACCCTCTGTTCAGAGCTGGCCCATGGCAGCTCCCTCGAGCGACGGCAGGCCCTGGCCGAGGACGCCTTGGCTGCTGCCGAGTCCTCCGGCGACGACGCGATCGTCGTCCGGGTGCTCAACCACCTCTACATCCCGCTCCAGGTTCCCGCTCTGTTGGCGCTGTCGGTGGCCCGCACAACCGAAGCGCTGGAGCGCGCCGAACGAGCTGGCGACCCAGCCCTGTTGTTTTGGGCTGCGATGTGGCGGGCTGAATCCGCCGCCCGTGCCGGGGATATCGAGACGATGGACCGGTGCATCGACATCCAAGCGTCGACGGCCCACCTGCTGAATCAACCGACCTTTGCCTGGGCCCACACCTTCTTCCTCGGTTTGCGGGCTCAACTTGCCGGGGACACCGATCGGGCGGAGGAGCTGGCGACCGAAGCCCTCCAGATCGGCACCGACGGGGGCCAGCTCGACGCTGCGGTCATCTTCGGGGCACAGCTCATGATCGTGAGTGGTCAACGGGGCACGATGAGCGACCTGGTTCCGCTCATCGAGCAATTGGCGGCCGGCACACCGGACATCTCGCGGTGGTTGTTCGGGTCGCTCCTGGCCAAGGCCCACGTAGAGGGGGGCCGCACGCACGAGGCGCGTTCCCTTCTGGCGGCGTTCGCGGCCTCGGGCTTCGACCTTCCCCTCGATCAGGTATGGCTTACTGGCATGGTCGACTACGCCGAGGCCGCGATCGAATGCCGGGACCCGGAGTACGTAGCGCCCCTGTTCGAGCTGCTCAAACCGTGGGCAGGCCAGCTTCCCGCCACCGGTGCATCGGCTCTGGGGCCGGTCAGCCACTACCTCGGGGGCCTCGCCGCGGTACTCGGTGGTTACGACGACGCCGAGACCTATTTCACCGAGGCTGTCGCATTCAGCGATCGGGTGGGCGCCAAGTTCTTTCTCGCCCGGACCCGGCTCTGGTGGGGGAGGATGCTCGTCGAACGCCTCGGCCCCGGCGACGCCGAAAGGGCCCGTGACCTCCTTGCAGACGCGCACGATGCAGCCGTGGCACACGGGTACGGGGACGTGGAGCGGCGGGTCGCCGAAGCGAGACGGCGGTTGGGCGGCTGGGCACCGTCGCAGTAGCGGATTGACCCCCGCAATTACAACTCGCGCAACCACCCGTCAGCCAGGAGACGGTCAGATCCCCGGACCACTGCCGTTTGCATCTGTTCCGACGTCACCGTGCCGACCGGACAGCCGCCAAGTCTCATGACGAACATCGCGTAGCCGGTGTCCATCATGGCCTCGTGGACGTCGTCGATGGCGCAGAGCCCTTCTCGAATCATGGCGTTGAGACGACCGCTCAGATCCAGATGGGTCTCCCGGTCACCGTCCACGAGCGCATCGAGCATGTCACGGACGATGGGAAGCGCCGGCGTGTAGGCCGGTTCCGCCGGCATCCACCCCGCGTCCGAATCACCCACGGACTTGCCATATTCGAGCCACTCGTCATCGGTAAGCCCTGGTGGTCGGTGCAGGACACTGACTGCCAGGCCTGACCGGGGGGCGAATCTCTCACTTGTGCGGTTGTTCACGATCCTGCCCGCCTTCCGGTCCCGGGTCACGTCAACCTCATCGACCACACGGCGCGGTGACTTGAGGAGTCGGAACGGACCTATCCCTTGGCTCGTCGCACCGCCGCCGGTGACGGGTGACCCCTCCTCGAACAAGAGACTTCGACCTCAGGGGTGACGAGCGCCTCGCGAAGGGGCCGAGGAACATGCGATCCGACCCTGACGGGCCGTTTCAGCGTGATTTGGACACAGGTAACCGATGGAACGGGACCACCTCCACCCGTCCTCGCCGCTGACAACAGCGAAGGCATCCTCACCCGAAGCCAGGGGCAGAGCGTTGCGGCACCCGTTGGCATCGCAGCGAACGACCGGCCCAAATTCGACTCCCATCGTCATCTCTCCTCGACGTAACAACGATTTCCGTACCTCACTCTCCCAACGGAGAGTAAGAACGCACTTCATAAGGAGTAATAAATGGGTAAAGACCAGACTGGCCTAGGCAGTTCGATGCTTCGTTTGGCCCAGAACGAGGTGCCGGTCATGAACGGTCCAACCAGAGTGAGGCGCTTACCTCGACGCAGCTCTGGGCTGGACTATCGGATGGTTTCTCGTCATGAACACCGTGCCGCTTTGGGTAGCTCGTCAGGGGCTACGAGGTCTTCGGCGTGGCGGTCCGCACTCGAAGCCATTCTTCGGGGTGACCGAAAGACACTGCAGCACCCACTTGGCTGTCATCGGATGGCGCACCAACCAACACGCCGTGCGACGAGCGCCCCGGGGTCTCGTCGTCGTCGGTCTGTTACCTATGGAGCTGACCAGGAGGCTCCTGGCGTGAGGCCCCCTGGCGTCACCGAGACACCTGCTCCCTCGCCGAGGAAGACTCAGGTTCGAGCCTCTTCGATGGCGGCTTCATGAGATCGCGAGGCGTCAGATTGGTGTTGCGCTAGCCTGCGTGTCGCTCAGCGAACTCACAGGGACTTTCGACCAATCCCATCGCCGAGCAGACTCCTTCCCAGTGGCCCGCTTCAGAGGAGAATGAGAGTGACGGACGCGGAGATGGCCACTTCTGCACCAACCACAACAGCCAAGAAGGGCTGGCTGGCGCTGGTGGCGCTGGCCACTGCGCAGTTCGTGATGGTGCTTGACCAGTCGGTGATGAACGTCTCGATTAGTTCGCTGGTCAAGGACTTCAACACCACGGTGACGACCATTCAGGCCGTCATCACTCTCTACTGCCTGGTAATGGCCATGCTCATGATGACCGGGGCCAAGATCGGCGACATGATCGGTCGGCGCAAAGCCTTCGTGATCGGTCTGATCATCTACGCCTGCGGTTCGGCACTGACCGCGGTCTCGCAATCGGTATTCACCCTGGCCCTCGGCTGGTCGGTCCTCGAGGGGATCGGCGCCGCGCTGGTCCTTCCCGCACTCGCCGCACTGATAGCAGGAAACTTCGAGGGAGCCCGTCGGAAGGTCGCCTATGCGATCATTGGAGGCGTCGCTGGTGCGGGAATCGCAATCGGCCCAATCCTCGGAGGTTGGGCCACCACGAACGTCACCTGGCGGATCGTCTTCGTCGGTGAAGTGCTCCTCGTCGCCTTCATCCTAATTATGACCCCGAAAGTCGGCGATGCCTCCCGCCCAGGACCGGCGCCGAAGCTCGACTACATCGGCTCGGTGCTCTCGGCTGCCGGCCTTGGGGTCTTCGTCTTCGGTGTCCTTGAGTCCAGCACCTGGGGATGGGTGAAGCCCAAGAATTCGCCGATCACCATTTTCGGATTCTCGCTGACCTTATTCGTCATGGCGGCCGGAGGTGTTCTCATCTGGGGATTCGTGACCTGGCAGCGCCATCGCGAGGGGGTGCACCGAGACCCGCTCGTGCATCTGTCTCTGGCTCGGGTCCCGACGGTGCGCTCCGGACTGATCGGGCTTTTCTCGCAGAACTTGATCCTTATGGGCGTCTTCTTCGTGATCCCGCTCTACCTCCAGCTCGTTCTGGGTCTAAGCGCTCTCGAGACAGGCATCAAGATGCTGCCGGTCTCGATCACGATGCTCCTCACCTCGGCGATCGGTTCGCGGCTTTCAAATCGATTCGCCGTGCGCACCATCGTACGGAGCGGGCTGATCGTGACCATTGCCGGGGCATTGATATTGCTCTCCACGATCAAGCCCACCCTCTCAAACGCAGGCTTCGCCTTGGGCATGGGTGTGCTCGGGATCGGAATGGGCCTGATGGTCTCTCAGTTGGGCAATGTGGTCCAATCCTCCGTCGAGGAATCGGGACGCAGTGAGGCCGGAGGCTTGCAGTACACCGGACAGCAGCTCGGCTCGTCACTCGGAGTGGCCCTCATCGGAGCGATCGTGCTCATTGGTCTGACGAGCACGTTTATCTCCAACATTGAGAAAGACACACGAATCACCTCGGAGGTGGCGGCCCAGGTAAGCGTGGCCGCTGGCAACAACACCAACTTCGTTGCGGCCGACGAGGTCCGGAGCGCCGCCACCAAAGCGGGCCTCGACAGTGCATCCACGACTGCTTTGGTGGAGGACTATGAGGCTGCACAGCTCCGCTCACTCAAGGCCGGGCTCCTTGCCGCAGGCTTGCTTGCGCTCATCTCGCTCGGTTTTACAAGGGAGCTACCGCACGATCGCCCGACACCCAAGAAGAGGGAGCCAGACTCGCAGCTCGCTGCTTGAGCGGATAGAGACGTCGCAGGCTAGGTCCAGCACTGACGAATAGGTCTCGAGTCGGCCGCCCAGGTGACGGTAGCGGTCGGCATCCAGGGGCTACGGGCAGAGCCAGTGTCGGTATCCTCTCTGGAGTGCGACGGCGACGGGCTACCTGACCGGCTCGCCGTCAGCGCCAAGCCTTAGCGAAGACTCCGGACAGGCTGAGCCCCGTATGTTGTAATGGATCATGTTTTACGTACTGATCTTCGGAATCCTGGCGGTCCTCCTCGTTGTTTCGTTCTTCGTAACCAGGTCGCGCCGGCAGAGGCCGAGTTTCGAAGGGTACCCGAGCGAGGGATCACAATCTGGCGCGGTGGTTGGCTCGGCGCACAATGGACAAGTCCATCATGGGACTACCGAGGCGGCACGTAGGAAACGCAAGGCCGAGCGCGCACAGTCGCGCCATGATCGGCGCAAGCGGCGCTAGCCAGCGAATCGGTCAGCGAAGATGAGGAGTGGGGGCAGGAGAAGATCGACGGACCGAGCGGCCGTTGCCCTCGCCGTGTAACGAGACAAGTTGCGTCGACATGCGTCGCCATTGGCAATCCCTGCGGTCTCCGACAAGGCGGCGTACACCGGAGAATCTCCTCCGTCGGAGCTAGGTCGCTGCAAGTTGCATGCGCCCCTACCAAGGCACCATGCGGATAGTCGACTGCGCGCAACGGCACTCCCATTTGAGGACACCGTTGAAATCGCCGAAGAGGTAGCTCCAGACCAGCTGGGTCGCCAGCTCTCGATGTCTTGTCACCTCGACATCCCTGGCGAAGGCAGCCGGCGAATCGCGAGCACGGTCGCTTCTGAACGAAACAAAGCGACCCTTAGCCGGCAGCGAGGATCATGTTGCACCCATCAGTTCGCGGCTCCGCTTACAAATGGCTACTGATCTGAAACGGATCGAGTGTCTCTTTCGTTCGACATGAGGGGACTGCATTGGAACGAACAGGCGGTAGCCATCATGAGGCGTGTTTCTGGTCGAATAGGGATAGTCCTGGCGGCAGTCCTCGGTCTCACCGTCTTGGTGCCGACGGCCGAGGCTACGACATCACATTCGTTGAGTGGCGTTCGATCGATTGCCAGCGGCGATGCCGGCTCGTGCGCTCTCCTCACTTCCGGCACGGTGGACTGCTGGGGTTATGGCCACTTCGGCCAACTCGGTAACGGGAACTTCTACTCGCCCAGTGTCTCCGGTGGGCAGGGTTCTGCCGTCCCCGTGGCGGTCACGGGAGTGGGCGGAACGGGCACCCTCACCGGCGTGGCCAGCCTCATCAGTGCCAACTACAGCTTCTGCGCCCTTCTCACCTCAGGCGAGGTGGACTGCTGGGGGAACGGCGCTGACGGGGAGCTCGGCAACGGAACCTTCTACACCGGGATCCAAGCGGGCTCCGCGTTCCCGGTGGCGGTCACAGGAGTGGGGGGAACGGGCACCCTCACCGGCGTGGCCAGCCTCACCGGGGCCGGCGAAAACTTCTGTGCCCGCCTCACCTCAGGCGAGCTGGACTGCTGGGGGCAGGGATCCAAAGGTCAGCTGGGTAACGGGAGCTTCTATACCGGCGCCAACTTTGGCTCCGCCATCCCGGTGGCGGTCAAAGGAGTGGGCGGAACAGGCACCCTCACCGGCGTGACCAGCCTCGCCGGTTTCAACGGGGGCTCCTGTGCGCGCCTCACCTCAGGCAAGGTGGACTGCTGGGGGCAGGGCTCCTCCGGCCAGCTGGGTAATGGGAGGATCGACAGTTCCGCTTTGCCAGTGGCAGTCAAAGGGTTGGGCGGATCCGGCACGATCACTGGCGTTGTCAACCTGACCAGTGCCCAGTATGGCTCCTGCGCCCGTCTCACCTCCGGCCGAGTGGACTGCTGGGGAGAGAGCAACTGGGGCACGCTCGGTGACGGGTCATTCGGTTATTCCGCTGTGCCGGTGGCAGTCAAAGGGGTGGGCGGATCCGGCACGCTCACTGGCGTGGTGAGCCTCACGAGCAACGGCCCCGGCAACGTCATGTCTGCCCTCCTCGCCTCCGGAGGGCTGGACTGCTGGGGCCAGGACTACAACGGGCAGCTCGGGAACGGGACGTTCCGCACGACTGGAGGTCCCGGAACGAACACTGACGGCTCCGCCGTCCCGGTGGAAGTGCTCGCACAGTCCAGCGCAGTGGCTTCTCCGACCTAGAAAGGAGGCTGCGTGAAAGTCAAACGCGGGAGAGGTGAGCGGTCGGTTCAGCGGGCAGCGCTCATGGTTCCACTAGCCCTCGTGCTCGCCAGCTGCCATGTCTGGACTGTCTATGGCGGCGGCCCCACCCACTCCAATTACGACTCGTCGGACGTGATCACCACCAGCGACGTTTCTACGCTTCAGGAGGCAGGGACGACCGCCGCCGTCACCGGCGGTAACAGTTGGATCACTTCATCGCCGACCGTCGGGTCGAATGACAAGCTGTATGCGACCGCGAACTATGCGGATCCGAGCAACCCACAAGATACGACCGGAGAGTTGTACGCCTACTCCGCAAGCGGCGGAACGACGAATTGTCCGACCCCAACTCAGGGCCATCCGACCCTGAGTTGCCAACCGGTCTGGACCGCTATTCCGTCTCCAACGAATGGTTTGACCACGTCGCCGGCTGTCGACACCTCACTATCGACGCCTGTTGTGTACGTGGGAAGCCACGACGGGGAGTTGTATGCCTACAACGCCTCGAAGGGCACCCTTCTTTGGCATTCACAGACCCTCGGGGGCTCCATCGACGCGTCGCTCACCATCGCCAACGGATACGTCTACGTTCCTGAGGACTATGGATGGGTCTATGTCTTCCCCTCGACCACCGGCACCGGTGGAAGTGACCAGAACTGTTTTACAGCGTCAAAGGCGCGGGAATGCGATCCCGATTGGGGCTACAGCACCGGAGGGAACAACTTTTCGACGCCGGCGGTGGCGAACGGGATGATGTACCAAGGCGCCGGGGACCACGTGGGTAGCAGCAAGAATGACCCTGATCAGTATGCAGTGTACGGATTCAACTCCTCTTACAAGGCCAGCCAGTGCCCGGGGACCTATGCTCCGCATGAATCCGGCAAGTCATTAGCAGCTATCGCAACATGTACGCCCGCGTGGTCCGCTCCCTGGGAGTACGGGGGCGGATGGGACGGTGGAGGTTCGTCACCAGCAGTAGCGAACGGCGCTGTCTACATCCAATCTTCCACCAACGGGCTGCTTGCGTTCTCCGCCAACGGATCCACGGACTGCGCTGGCACCAAATACGTCGGACAGTGGGGCAAAATCTGCACGCCGCTGTGGGTCGGTACGACCGACCGTGACTATCCCAACGGTGCCGAGGCCGGTCCCGCTCCTGCGGTGGCGAACGGCGTCGTCTATACCGGCGACAGGACTGGCGAAGTGTATGCCTTCAACGCTACGACCGGAGTTCTCGAGTGGTCCTATGCGACCGGCGGAGCAATCGACTCGTCTGTGGCCGTCGCTGGAGATAGGGCCTCCGACGCCGTCGCTTTCGTCGGGTGTTCCACCGGCGTCTCAGGTCAGACTTGTACCCATAGTCTCTTCGCGTTGAACGCTGAGAACGGAGGCTCGGCTCTCTGGACCGAGGACACCGGCGGCTCGGTCGACAACCCGCCGATCATCGCTGACGCGGGGTCCGGCAGTGGAACCGGCGCCGTCTACGTCCCGTCCGACGGCCGGACATTCGCCTATGCACTCCCCACTTCGAACTAGGAGCTTCCATCGGGTCGAGTTTTGTCGACGCGAACACGGATGAGTTTCTCGGCACCCACAGCTCGGGTGAGTCGGCGAGCGAGTCTGCGCTGTCGAAGGGATAGGCCAGGGGGAAGGGTGCAGCAGTCGACACCCACAGGTCACCGGGGTTCGGCTGAGGTGAACGCCCGTTCGACGATTTCGGCCATATCGGCCATCCCCAGCGCACTGGGGTGCAGCGGGTAGCCGCCGGACGTCAAAACGAGTGGCTCGACCCAACGAGCGTTGGCACCAGCACAGGCGTCGTGCGAGGCACTCGGAGTGGCCATGTCTACATAGTCATCACCCGCTCTCGCGGCATCGCCCGCCAGGGTCGAATTGAGGTCCATCTCGATGCTCCGAAGGTAGTCAAGGTCGTACGTCGAAAACGGGAGCATCGGCCAACAACCTGACCCGCTCGAGGGGAAGACATCGGGGTAGCCAATGACGAACACCCTGGCGTGCGGGGCACGGGCTCTGATCTCCTTGAGCGACGTTGCCACCTTGGAACCGACCCTGTGGACGGCCACGGTCAATTGATTGACGCCATCGACTGTGTAGTGCGACCTGCAGCTCCATCCGACCTTGGTGATGCCCCATGGCGTGGCGGCCACACAGTCGGCAGCGATGGTCGAGAAGCCAAGATCATTCCCGCCAATTCCGATGGAGACCAACGAGGTGGACGAACGGAGCGCAGACAGCTGGGCTGGGATTCCTGGACCTTGGGATGCTGTCAGGTCCTCGGTCGTTGCCCCAGCGCAACTCGCGTCGCGCAGAGCCAGCCCTAAGGCCCGGGCAGTGAGCGAGGGGTAGCTGTCCGATGAACGCATGCACTGGCCAGGAGAGCTCGGCTTGGTGCGGGGCCCGAGTTGGACCGGAATGCCCGGTCCTGATGTGAAGGAATCGCCCAATGCCACATAGGAGCGAGCGACGGTGGCTGCAGAGCTCGTCCGGGAGGGTGTGGCCATCGCGGGTATGGCCAACACCGTCAAGCCCAACCCGAAGAGGACTGCAGCGATGGCCAGTCGCCGATGCCGGGAAGAATGCGAGAGCCTCCGGAATGGACTGCTCTGATTCCGAGCCGTCGTGTTTCGGAGTCGTGTCATGCCGGCACGATGGTAGATGGCGGGACGCGGTGGCGGACGTCGCCCTTCACCCTCTACGAATGCCGAGAAAGCGACCAGAGCGATCGTGTGAGTTGGGCGCGAAAGCCCCAATAAAAGCAACCGGCTGACATTGTTTGCACCCACAGACCTCAAAAAACGGGAGGCTCTGGACCTGCCGCCTGCAGGCAGATGAGCCCCACCGAACCGGCAGCGGTTGGAGGCACATCGAGCACCGGTTCGTGGCCATGTCCGAACCGATGTGACCAAAGTGTGAACATAGGGGGGGGTTGTCTGGGGTTGACACTCTGGGATGGTTCGGCCGAGTATGACCATGGCGAGCGGGCGCGGCGCTCTTAAGGATCTCGGGAATGATCAGAAGGACGTTGGTCTGCTTAGCGACCATCAGTTGGGTCTGCGCGCTCGCTGTAGTCAACGTGCCCGAGTTGGCAGGAGCGATCTCCGCACCCCCGGCTCCGGAGGTTTTTGGTACGTCGTCAATGTCGGTGTTCGCTGGAAGCCAGGTAACGATCCAGTGGGCGCCTTCCTCTGGCAATCAGGGCCCGTCGAGACCACTCTTCTTCGTCATGTCAGGTGGCCCGAACTCGCTGCCGAACTTCTCGTCGAAATCGGTGGTCAAATGGCCATCGGGATCCGATGCAATCTGGAACAACACCTGGCACTGGTGGCGGACGACCACCGCGAGGGCGATGAGAGTATCGATTCCGTCGACTGCCACGGCGGGTACGACGTATGCATTCCAGCTCGCTACCTGTGACGCGGTAAGCGGCCGGTGCTCGAACTCGCCTGGGGGCGCCGGGAGTGCGCAAGTGACGTTCAACGTGGTTGGAACAAACTGGAGCCAGGTTCCCTACGGCGACGACTTCTCCAGCGTCGTGAAAATCGACAAAGGGACCTGCAGCCCAAGCCCAGGCAATCCTCTCGATGTCACCTTCTCAACGGGCCAAACGCTTTGGGACAACAGCGAATTCAGCTTTTGCGCTCTGGGGGAGAACACCTTTTCAGATCCCGCTCAGCCGGTCTCGACGTCCAGAATGACCAACCTCCCGCTCCAATACAATCTCACCAAAAGGCCAGATGTTCAGTGCATCTTTGGACCCTGCGGGGCGACGGCAAGTAGCGAACTCGGTGAGGCCGTAATCTATTCCGACCAGCAGATCTGGTCTACCGAGGGCGGCGCCCTCCTCTACACCTTTGGCTCGATTTTAAACCGTTCCGAGGTAGTCGCTTACAACCCCTCATCATCGACATTTTCGACATATATCGTTCCCGGTAACAATCCGGAGATTATTGGCATCGCGGCGACTGGCAGTGGAGGTAGCACCAGGATCTGGTTTGTCCAGGCGGGTCCTCAGATGCTCGATTCGTTTCTGCCCTCCGCGGTAACCAAAATGGTCAACGGGGCATACCCCCTGGCAAAGGCTCCGAGCTTCGAGCAGATCCCGCTACCTGCCAAGAACACCAATGGAATCGGTAACTTCCCGGCACAGGTCGCTGCGGACCCGAGTGGAAGCGCGCTCTGGATAACCCAGCTTTTCGGAAGCGAGATCGACAAGGTCGATGCGACAACAGGAGTCGTAACCGCCTACCCCTACACCTCGCGGAACAGGTATTCGAAATTCCTCCATCAGGCGTCGCCGTGGGGAATCGTTGCCGATTCCAGCTATGTGTATGCAATTGATGTGGGCGATAGCAACATCGTCCGGCTCAACAAGGTCACGGGCCAGATCAACCAAGTTCCGATCCCGCATACCTCTACTTCAGAATCTGGCTATGGGCTCGCACTCTCACCGGATGGCTCCAAGTTGTACTTCACCATCGGCGGCGACGCCGACGCTCCTTTCGGAGCGCAAACCGCCCTCGGCTATATAGACGTATCTAGCTGGACGGGATCGGCTCCGACAAAAGCCACCATCTACACTGGTTTGTCGGCAGTGACAGATCCGGCCGGTACTTCTGGTTCCTATTGCGGGATCGCGGTGACAGGCAGCCAGGTTGCAATAGCCGATCCAAAGGGCCAGGTAATCCGTCTGATTCGCTAATGCCCTCGGGTGAGGCGCTCAAATCGGTGCTCATCCTGTCTAGTACTACGCGCGCGGCTCAATCGGGGCTTGCGTGTGATCCCACATTCTCCGGCGATACGGGACCCGTTTCGTCAAAGACCCGGTCCCTCCATTGTGCTCAGCGGTAGATGTTCACCGACTCGTCCAATCCCATGAGGGTGGGCTCGGCCCGGCCGGTCGAAACCAGGATGAAGGTCATCGGGTCACCGGAGATGAGCTGACCTCCCCCAGAGATGGGGAACTCCTCCATCCCGTCGAGGCGCAACGTGGCTGGACGCCATTCCTGATCGGTCAAAATCTGGGTGATGTGCGACACCGAGGGGAGCAGGCCGTCACCCAATACTGGCGGACGGCCGGTGGCCTGTCGAATATCGTCCGCATGCAAGAAGGTGTCGAACCACAGCGATTCGAGGCCCTGGCCGAGGGTGCCCGGCGTCCCGGGCGGACCAGGAGCGTCCCACGCCTGGTCGTCGAAAGCGGCCGCCAGTTCAGCGGCGGTTTCCATGGAGGCGTCGAGTTCGTCGGCCAGAGCGTCCGGCCCACGACCGCGCCGCTCACGGACCTGGCGATCGGTCACCTCGGGTGTGCCGAGTCCGTCGAGTCGGAGCACGCTCACGTCGGTGATCTGGCCGACCACATGTCCTGCGACATCGGCTGCAGTCCACCCCTCACACCGACTGGGTGCCTGCCACTCATCGGCTGAGAGGTTCCGGAGCAATCCTGAAAAGGCCCGGTACTCCACGATCATTCCTGGCACTACCACGGTCCGTCCGAGCGTCATCAGTCTCCTCCTGGCACATCGAGCGACGTAGCGATTCTCTTGGCGTGCAACTTACATGCGCCCCACAGGTGGACCGTCAACGCTCTCAGTCCCGGCGTTATATAGGGTCACCCGGTCATCGGCCCCACCGGGGAATGAGCCGAAATCGGTCGTTAGTTTCAACTCCGCACTGTCTCCAAGGAGACAGACTTCTTTCCCGTCCCGGCGTACAAAGGAAGTGGGCGGCGGGACCCCTGCGTGATATGGCGGTGGGAACCAAGTCCGGTGAACCCACTCCCCTTCGCCGGTCCTGGTTCCGACGCAGCGACAAAGCGATTCATTCAGATGCCGGGAACCTCGTCGACCTAGTCGCGAGACACTAGGAAAGGGCTGTAGATCACGCCGAGGCCAGCCGTCGGTTACATAGAATTCATACTCCATTCGTTGATTCGCGACGCCGCTTGTTCCAGAGTATGGAGATAGGCGGAAAGTTATCGGGGGAGTTCGTCCGCATAACGGCGATACCGGGCTTCATTGCTCGGGAAAGGACCTTCGATCATGGCGTGGATTGACAGCCACAAAGACAGGCGCATTGCAACACTCAAACGGGTCAACCTGCTGTTGGGCTGCAACGAGAGAGATCTTCGCCAGATCGCATCATTGACGACAGAGACTGACGTGCCAGCCGGCCGGATCCTTGCCAGAGAAGGTGAGTTTGGATCTGAGTTCTACATCATTGTCGAAGGTAGGGCCATCGCATCGAGGCACGGCCAGATGATAGCCACCCTGGTTCCCACGAGATGTTTTGTAGAGCCAGCCCTGCTGGATAGGGGAAAGAGGATTACCACCATTCCGGCCGAGACAGAGCTCCACCTGTTCGTTTTTTCGAGGAGGGAATTCACGGGTCTTTGTTCATCGTTCCCCGCTGTCGAGCGCAGAATGGGAAAGGCGGACGACCTAGTGGATTTCATGACCGACGGTCACAAGCACGTCGCGCTCCATGGCGCTCCAAGGCAGACTCTCGACGGAGAACCAGTAAGCAATACGTATCGGTCGCTTCGCGTGGGCTAGATGCAGTGACCCGGCAGGTCGTTCACTCGGTTGATGGGCGAGGGCAAAAAAGTCCGCAAGCTTCCGTCCCGCCGACGAGCGGAGATGCTACCGACGACCCCGACCTTCCGCTGACCGCCTGAGTCCCCAGACACCACAACCATCGCACCCGCGTGGCTCGAGCACGCCCCTGTGGCACGACGAGGTGACCAGCACGGTGGCCATGTCGTGTTCGACGGCTCCGTCACGTGGCTAAAAGGCCGGCGATTCGCTGATTCACCCTGATCCCTCGCAGTCGCGCTCTATCGGGTTGAGTTTTGTCTTCGCGACCTGCGCAGTTATGTCGGTACCCCTTGGTGGGCTACCGACATAACTCGGTTGACCTGGGTGTACCGCAGCCTCGTCGGAGCCACTTTCCACGCTATTGCTCTCGATTTTCCACATTGTTAGAGCATCTAAGTAACTCAGAAGGTCCTGGCAGCAGCCTCGAGAGGTGCTTGGCACCCACGGGTCTAGATCGGATGTGCATATTCGTGCCGGGCCTGCTCGCCGGTGCTTATCCAGTTCATCCCAGATTCTGCCGATGTCAGAATATGGTTCCGATCCCGGTGGAACACCACATTTCGGGTGTCTATACAAAGTTGCTGATGGGGTTCCTGGTCGAGACCATGTCGACCGAGGAGATCCAGGAACTGTTGGGCCGGGCTGGCGAGTCCCGGAGTCTCGACGAGCTGACCGACGCCGGATCATGGAGTTCGTATTACCAGTTCAGACGACTTCTTGAGGAGCGATCCAAGGTGGATCCCACCAGCCTTTATGGGCAGTCCGGGCTGCTATCGAACTGGCTAACGACGTGGGAGATGTCTCAGGTCGCACAGATGTTCGAGACCCCGAGTGCGCTGCTGGCCGCCGGGTCAGACCTCAACCCGTTGGTGCCTATCCGGCGGTATGACAAGACCGAGGTGGGGTCGAACGAGTGGACGATCCGCGAGTGGTTCGAGGGCGGCTATGCCCCGTTCCCGGAGTTCTGTGATTTCGCTGCGATCCAGTACGCAGTGATCCCTGTCATGTTCAACATTCCGCCGGGCGAGGTGATTGAAGAGGAGTGCCAGTGCCGGGGTGACCCCGCTTGCGTGTTCAGGCTGCGCTGGCAGCAACTCGACACAGACGCGGCCAAAGCGGATCGCTACCTGATTCGCGCTGAGCTGTCTGAGGCTCGACTTGAAGAGATAGAGGTCATGATCACCGACCTTGCTTCTAATGAGAGGTACGAGGACGTCCTCCAGGGATTCGTCGGCTCCTCCCTGCGTACGGCCGTCGGCGCTGGGGGCGCACTTTTGGCCCTCGAGCCGCGGGCGGGGTCACCCCGCAAGATCTATTCCGTGGGACTTACCGAAGCGGAGGCGGAGTCGATCGCCGATGATCTTCTTACAGGTACCACCCGACCCCACAAGGTCGTCGCTGTCGACGTGGCCTCGGCCCGCCGTCACTACGGGGTCCTGGCCATCGATGAGGGCGGAGGCGTCTTCTCTGCATTATCGCAGTCCACTCTCGAGACGTATGCTCGGTTGGCCGCGGCCGCACTCGATACGGCGGACGCTCTCGACGAGGCTCGTCACCAGGCCAACACCGCCCAAGTGCTGTTGGATCTGTCCACGTCGCTGACCGAGATCGTGAGCGCCCAGGAGATGGCCGCCAAGCTGGCACAGGCGGTGCCCAACATCATCGATTGTGATCGGGCTGCTGTCTTCTTGGATGGCGTCGGCCTGCCCACCAGGGGTGACGACAGAGTTCGGCTGGCCGGATCGATCGGGTATAGCGACGAAGAGGTGGCACTCCTTAGCTCGCAGTCGTTCAACACCTCTCCGGACAACTCCGTCATCGACAACGGGATCGTTTATGGCGTCCGTGCTGAATCCAGGAGCGCAGCCTTTGTGTCCGCCCCCATTGTGGTCGCCGGCGAGACCATAGGATCCATCGTGGCCAGTGTGACCGCCACGCCCGAGCGTCTGACCGTCACGCCCCGGCTGGCCCACCGACTTAAAGGGCTTGCCGCCCAGGCGTCCACCGCTATTTCCAACGCCCGATTGGTCGACCAGATCCGCTTCCAGGCCGTCCACGACGCGCTCACTGGACTGCCCAACCGGGCCCTCATCCTCGATCGAACCGATCAGATGCTGGCCCGCGGCCGCCGATCCGACATTCAGGTGGCTGCCCTGTTCATCGATCTCGATGAATTCAAGGATGTAAACGACTCTCTCGGCCACGGGGTCGGGGACCAACTCCTCCAGTCCGTATCCGAGCGACTTTCCGTGACCATGCGGGGGAGCGACAGCATCGGCCGCCTGGGTGGCGACGAGTTCGTCGTCCTGGTCGACGGAAGCACCATGGACGCAGGGCCTGAGCTGGTGGCCGAACGATTGCTCGAGGTGCTCAGGGCCCCGTTCGAGCTCCAGGGTCTACCCGGCAAACCACTGACCCTCACCGCCAGCATCGGTTTTGCCACCGGTCTCCGGTCCTCGGCCACCGAGCTCCTTCGGGATGCCGACATCGCCCTCTACGAGGCCAAGGCGGCCGGCAAGAACTGTTTTGTGGCCTTCGAGCCTGAGATGCACACTGTCGTCCAGGATCATCACCTACTGGAGATGGATCTTCGAGACGCCCTGGCCGAGCACGAATATCACCTCGTCTACCAGCCCATCTTCAACCTGGTCGGCGGTCAAACCACCGGAGTCGAGGCCCTGCTTCGCTGGGACCACCCGGGTCGAGACACGGTCCAACCGGACACCTTCATCCCAATTCTCGAGCGCACCGGGATGATCACCGAGGTCGGTAGGTGGGTGCTCAACGAGGCCTGTCTCCAAGGCAACCGCTGGCATGCCATGGGGTACCAGCTCGGCGTCTCGATCAATGTCTCGGCCCGACAACTCGAGACGGAGCAGCTCGTCGAAGACGTTCGTCTGGCGTTGCAGTCTTCCGGGTTCCCGGCTTCGTCGCTGACGCTCGAGATCACCGAGACGGCCATCATGAAGGACGTGGCCGCCGTGGTGCCCCGGTTGGCCGCCCTCAAGGCCACCGGGGTCCGCATTGCCATCGACGACTTCGGCACGGGGTACTCCTCGCTGGCCTATCTCCAGCAATTCCCCGTCGACACGCTCAAGATCGACCGCTCGTTCATCTCTGCCATGGCTAAATCGCCGGAGTCCGGGGCGCTCATCCGCACCTTGGTCCAACTGGGCAAGACACTGGGACTCGAGACTCTGGCCGAAGGGATCGAGGAATGCGAGCAGTACTCTCAGTTGGAGCGCGAGCACTGCGATAGCGGGCAGGGCTACCTGTATGCCCGACCCCTCGAAGTGGAAGCGGTGGAGACGTTTCTGGCTGCTCGATCGGTTGCTGCCGATCGTGTCGCGGTGGTGCCAGATACCACGCGGCCTCGCTGACTCACCGAGCCCTGGTTGGGGCCAGTTCCCACGCCACTGGCCTCGATTTCCCACATTGTTGTCTGTGCAAGGACTTGGGCGGAGTCCTGATCAGGGTGTGCGGATGACATTTCTGCACCTGCCGGGCCGACCAATCACCTCGTGACAACCCGTACGTCACCTCGCCGAATGAGTTCTCAATGGACCTCGAGGCTCTCTACGAGGGACAGAAGCACGGTCTCGACGTCCTCGAATGGTTCCATGCTGCGTTCGGCCCTGCAGAGTGCAACGGCACCTTCCGTGGCTGCGATGACGGTCACGGCCAGCTGTCGTGCCGAGTTCGTGTTCATTCCGCCCGATCTACAGAGTTCGGTGAGCAACTGCGTCCAGGTTCGAAAGATGGTGCCGGCGTGATCCAGGAGGTCGTCGTCATCCGCTGCCACAGTGACGGCGACAACTGCACACCCAGCCGCGAGCTCGGATCGTTCCAACAGGTTTCGCCACAGGGTGAGAAAGCGCTCGATGACTACCGCTGAGGGTTGCCCGCGGGTGGCCTCCATTGACGCCAATCCTCGTTCGCTGGCCAGATCCAGCGCGGCGTGCAGCAGCTCGGGCTTGCCGCCCGGGAAGTGGTGATAAATGGATCCACGCGGCGAGTCGGTGGCTTCGAGGACTTCGGCGAATGACGTGCCTTCGACCCCTTTGGTGGCGAGGAGGCGTACTGCACCCCCCACCATCCGGGCCCGGACAGAGCCCCGAGGCGCTCTGCCACCCCCACTTGACCTGTCTCCAGGCTGACCCATGAGAATTGCCTCGATTCCTAACTATGCAAACGATCATACTAGTGGTAGGTTCTATGTATGGTTACATACATAGAGAAGGAGTCACCATGCCGATGATCGACGTGTATGCAGCGGCTGGGACATTTCGGGATCCCCATCGGCTCGCCTCCGACCTGGCGCAGACGCTGATGACGATCGAGGGTGTTCCCGATATCCCCATGTTCCGACAGAACACAGCTGGTTTCGTCCACGAGATGGATGGTCCGGGAATTTCCAACGTGGATGGCGACAGCGGGTATGTACGGGTCCAGGTGCTGACCAACGCCGGCGCCCTCGACCGCGAAAAGCAGCTCGCTGTGGTCAGCCAGTTCACCGACATGGTGGCGACAGCAGCCGAAGACCACTCCCTTTCGGAAAGGATCTGGGTCCTCCTGACTGAAGCCGTTGATGGCGGTTGGGGCCTTTGGGGCCACGCCAACACGAATGAAGAGCTGGTGGCAGCCGCGAGGGCGCAGATTGCGGAACTGTCGGCCGGCAAGTCGGACGATGCCTGATCCCTTGGATTCGGGTCAGGTCACGCTGACCCAATTTTGAGGATCGCCGTGACCCGCCACTGGATCTCCCGCGACATCACAGTGGTGGTGAGTGGGAGTCAGCCAGTCAGTTGAGTTGAGTCAGCCAGTTTGTTGGTGGATGGGCCGGACCCCATGTAAACAACCTTCGTCAGTTTTAGAATGGTGGTGGTGGGCGAGGGGGGTGTTGAGTGAGTGAGTGGGCGAGGGGGGACTTGAACCCCCACATCCTTTCGGACACAGGAACCTGAATCCTGCGCGTCTGCCAATTCCGCCACTCGCCCGAGCGACCGTCAGAGGCTACCCGATGATCCAAACGGCCTGTTCATCGGCAGCAGGGCCCGCGCGCCCGCTTCGCCGCCCGGCCGGGTCTGCGTGCGAGGGTGGGAGCCCCCGGGCGACCCTACCCCCTACCAGGGGGTTGGCACCGGTAGGCTGACCGCAGCATGGGACTCCAGAAGTTCGAAGGGCGCCTCGAGCGCATGGTCGACGGCACGCTCTCCAAGGCATTTCGGGGCGAGCTCCATCCGGTCGAGATCGGTCGTCGACTGACCCGGGAGATGGACCTCCAACGCCGTCTGGGCGTCCACGGCCTCATCGCGCCCAATGCCTTCGTGGTCCACCTGTCGGCCAACGATTTCGATCGCTTCGAGAGCTTTCTGGACGCCCTGGTCAGGGAGCTCGAAGAGGCCGCCCGGGAACATGCCCGCACCGAGGACTACGTGTTCGTCGGGCCGGTCACCGTTTCGGTGGTCGAGGATCCCCGGCAGCGCCGTGGTCGCTTCGACATCGTCTCCCGGGTCCACGAAGGACCCTCGGGCCTTCCCGCCGCTTCGATCGTGCTGGCTGACGGGGACCGGGTGGTCCTCGGCCCCGATCCCCTCACCATCGGCCGCCTCCCGGAGAGCGCCGTGATGGTGAGCGACCCGAACGCCAGTCGTCGGCACGCCGAAATCCGGCGGGTCGGCGCCGACGTCGTCCTGGTCGATCTGAATTCCACCAACGGCACCCGGGTCAACGGGGCGAATGTGCGGGAGCGAAAACTGGCAGACGGGGACGAGATCGTGATCGGCACCACCGTCCTCCGGTTCGAAACTTCGTGAAGGCCGGCGTCTGAACGTCAATGCACCTGATCCTGGCTTCGCTCCCCGGACCCGCGAACAACACACCGGTACTCCGTGCTCTGGAGTATGGCGTCATCGCCTTGCTCTGGTTGTTCTTCATGTGGGTGGTCAGAGCGGTCTGGGTGGAGGTCCGCCCACTCAAGCGTCGCCGGGTCCGGGGCTCAGACGTCGAACCCATCGGTGATGACAAGGTCCGGAGGGGGAAGCGGCTCCGTCTCCACGTCATCCGCCCGGAGGACCAAGCCGGTCGGACCTACGACATCGGCGACGAGGTCACCGTGGGCCGGGCCGCGGGGTGCGGGGTGCCGATCGACTACGACACGTATTCGTCCAACCTGCACGCCCGCCTGTTCCGCCTCGATGGGGATCTCTGGGCGGAGGACCTGGGATCGACCAACGGAACCTGGGTCAACACGGTGCGCATCGGCGAGCGGACCCGTCTCGAGAAGGGTGATCTCCTGCAGATCGGCGGCACCGTGTTCGAAGTGGGGAAGTGAGGTGACACTCCTCCGGTCCGGCTCCGCCACCGATACCGGTTTGGTGCGCTCGGTCAATCAGGACCTGGCCGTGGAGACGTCCAACCTCTTCGCCGTGGCTGACGGGATGGGCGGCCATGCCGGGGGCGAGGTGGCGGCACGGATGGCCGTCGATGCCGTCACCTCCGCATTCAGCCGGCAGCCGACAGGCGCCGGCCTGGCCGAGGCGGTCACCGAGGCCAATGCGGTGGTCTGGCAGCACAGCCTGGAGAACCCCGAACTACGCGGGATGGGCACCACGCTCACTGCGGTGGGCCTGGTCAGCGAGGGCGGCCGGGACGTCCTGGCCCTGGTCAACGTGGGCGACTCCCGCTCCTACCGGTTCCACGACGGTGAGATCACCCAGCTCACCACCGACCACAGCCTGGCCGAGGAGATGGTCCGTTCCGGTGAGCTGACATCGGTCGAAGCCGAGGTCCATCCCCATCGTCACATCCTGACCCGGGCGCTCGGCGTGTCGGCGGACGTCTCCGTCGACCTGTGGCGCATCGAGCCGGTTCGTGGCGATCGTTACCTGCTGTGCAGCGACGGTCTCACCAACGAGCTCGACAACGACCAGATCAGCGAGGTCCTGTCGTCGATCTCCGACCCGGACAAGGCCGCCCGGCTCCTGGTCCAGGCGGCCCGGACCCACGGGGGCAGTGACAACATCACCGCGGTGGTGATCGACGTGGTGGTGGGTGACGGCGACTCCTCGGCCCCGGCCGTCGCCGCCGTCGCCCCGGACTTCACACCTCTCACCGAGCCGGAGCCGGGCACGGCCGGGGATGCTGCGGTGCCCTATCCGGGGTCGGTGCCCGAGGACGCGGGCCCCAGCCGGCGGGAGCGTCGGCGGGCCAGGCGTCGTGAGCGGCGGATGGCCCGGGGACGCCGGCTCATCACGTTCAGGACCCTGTTGTTCGTGATCCTGCTGGCCGCGGTGGTCGTGGGTGTCTTCGCCGCGGTCCGCTGGTACGACATCAACTCCTACTTCGTGCGCGCCCAGGGCAATGAGCTGGTGATCTACCAGGGACGGATCGGTGGTCTCCTCTGGTACCACCCGACAGAGGTCGAGCGCACCGGTGTCACCACCGCCGACGTGCCCTCCAGCTACCTCGGCGCCCTCGACGCGGGCGTCGAGGAGACATCGGTGGCCAACGCCCGTGCCTATGTGCACAATCTCGTCCAGTACAGGTACACCCAGAAGCATCCACCGTCGGAGACCACCCCGACGACCGCGCGCAAGGCTCCGGCGCAGAAGGCTCCGGTGAAGAAGGTTCCGACCACGACCACCACCAAGGGGTTCTGATGGAGAGGCGCATCCGACGGTTGGGGATCTTCATGCTGCTCTGTTTCTTCGCCCTGTTCCTCCAGCTGAACAACATCCAGGTGCTGAAGGCCAACTCGCTGGCCAACAGCCCGAACAACCCCCGGATACTGACGGCGGAGCGCAGTCAGACCCGCGGCAGCATCCTGTCGTCGGACGGGACCGTGCTGGCCTCGTCGGTCCTGGCCCCGAAAGGGAGCATCGACAAGTACCAGCGGAAGTACAACCCCAACACCGCCACCCTCTTCGCTCAGATCATCGGGTTCGACTCCGACATCTACGGGAACTACCGCGGCATCGAGGCGGAGTACAACAGCTTCCTCACCCCCCACACCCCACCGGCCAAGACCTTGCGGGACCTGCTCACCAACCGCACCGAAGTGGACAACGTGACGCTGACCGTCAACGAGAACCTCCAGCTGCAGGTGGCCGAGGCCCTGGACGAGGATGCCCCCGGTGTCAACGGAGCTGCAGCCGTCGTCTACAACCCGACCAACGGTGCCATCGAGGCGATGTACTCGAACCCTTCCTTCAACCCCAACCCACTGGTCTCCCAGAACTCGAAGGTCCAGAACCTGGCCTGGGCCGCCTACTTGAACCAACCAGGCAATCCGCTGGTTGCCGGAACCTACGACCTGACCTACCCACCCGGTTCGAGCTTCAAGGTGGTGACCACGTCGGCCGTGCTCGAGCACCGTCCCGATCTCGCCCTCATGACCTACCCATCGGTGTCGTCCGTCACCTTGCCCAACACCGGCAACCCGCCCCAGGTGCTGACCAACTACCACGGAGGTCAATGCGGTGGAAACCTCGAGGAACTGCTGATCATGTCGTGTGACGCCGACTTCGCCTCCATCGGCCAGCTGCTGGGCGCCCAGGCCCTGGTCACCCAGGCCCAGGACTACTGGACGTGCCGGCCGACACGGTGGCGACGTCGAACTTCGGCACGGTGGCCGACTTCGCCGACGACGTGCCCGGCCTGATGAAGTCGGCCATCGGTCAGGAGAACGTCACCGCCTCGGCCCTGCAGATGGCTCTGGTGGCGGGAACGGTGGCCAACGGCGGCGTCGAGATGGTCCCCCATCTGATGGAGCAGATCCGCGACTCCCAGGGCAACCTGGTGGAGACATACCAGCCCAAGGAGTGGATGCAGCCGATCTCGCCGCAGACGGCAGCGACCCTGACCACCTTCATGAAGGGTGTGGTCACCTCGGGCACGGCAGCTCCCAGCGCAACGTTCAGCGGTTTTCCCGCCAGCTGGGACGTGGCTGCCAAGACGGGTACCGCCCAGACCGGCTCGTTCGGCCCCAACCCCCAGTACACCGACGACTGGCTGATCGCCTTCGCCCCGGTCGGCAACACCAAGGTGGCCATCGCCGTGGTGCTGCCCAACCAGCCCGGCAGCGCCACCGGCGCCGCCTACTCGGGACCGATCGTGAGGCAGATCCTCGGGGACGTGCTGGCGGACCAGGGATGACACATGACCGAGCAACGACGACCCGGCAACCGCCTGCCGACGACCCCAGCAGCACCAACAGAACGAGGACCTGATGAGAACCCCGGACCCCAACCAGTGCAGGCCTAGGCTTTGACCCACATGGACCCGAATCAGACGCCTCGTGTGTTCTCCGAGCGCTACGAGCTCATCCATCTGATCGCCCGCGGTGGGATGGCGGAGGTCTACCGGGCCCACGATCGGCTGCTCGACCGTCCGGTGGCCCTCAAGGTCCTGTTCCCCGAGCTCTCGATCGACCGTTCCTTCGTCGAGCGGTTCCGCCGGGAGGCGCAGGCCGCGGCCAACCTCTCGCACCCCAATATCGTCCCTGTCTTCGACTGGGGTGAGGACAGCGGCACCTACTTCATCGTCATGGAGTTCGTCGACGGCCGGCCTCTGTCGTCGATCCTGAAGACGGCGGGATCGCTGTCGGCCGAACGGACGGCCGACGTCGGCGCCCACGTGGCCGCCGCGCTCGGGTACGCGCACAAGCACGGGGTGATCCACCGCGACGTCAAACCGGGCAATGTGCTGATCACCGACGAGGGGCAGGTCAAGGTCACCGATTTCGGCATCGCCCGCGCCATCAACACCGAGGAGAGCTTGACCCAGACCGGGGCCGTCATGGGCACCGCCACCTACTTCTCACCGGAGCAGGCCGAGGGCATCGGGGTCGATTCCCGCAGCGACATCTACTCGCTCGGCGTGGTCCTCTTCGAGATGGTGACGGGCCGACCGCCCTTCCTCGGGGACACGCCGGTGGCCGTGGCCTCCAAGCACGTCCGTGACCACCCACCCGCGCCACGTGAGCTCAATCCGGCCATCCCCCCGACCTTCGAGGCCATCATCTTGAAGGCCATGGCCAAGGACCCGGCCCACCGGTACCGCACGGCCGAGGAGCTCCGGGCCGACCTCCTCCGGTTCAACGAGGGCCGCTCGGTCCTGGCCATGGACGAGTCCACCACGCTGCTGGCCGCGGCGGGGGCCACCCGGGTGGTGGGTGCGGTATCCGACGCCGATCAGACCCGGGCCGTACCCGCCGCCAAGGACACACCGGTCGAGGAGCCTGGCGAGGACGGCTCGAACCGGACCCGGACCTACGCCATCGTCCTCGCCATCCTCATCGTGCTGCTGCTCGGGGCCGGGTTCCTCCTGGCCCGCAACCTGGGGTACCTGGGTGGCGCTCCATCGTTCAACCTGCCCAACGTGGAAGGGAAGCAGGTGGTCGAGGCCACCGCCACCCTCAAGGGCGACGGGCTCACGGTCACCCAGACGAGCCAGGTCTCGAACGACGCCCCGGGTACCGTGATCTCCACCGACCCGGTACCCGACTCCCTGGTCAAGAAGGGCGACAACATCACGCTGAAGGTGGCCGTGACGGCGGCCGTCCAGAAGGTGTCCGTTCCCCCCGGGCTCACCGGCGTGACCCAGAGCCAGGCGGAGTCGATCCTCCAGTCGGCGGGCCTCCAGGCCAATCCCGTGCCCACGGCGAGCTCCTCGGTCCAGAGCGGGACGGTCATCAGGACCAGTCCCACGGCCGGCACCAAGGTCAGCCAGGGCAGCACGGTGACCCTCTATGTCTCGTCCGGCCTGCCCAATGTGCTGGTTCCGAACGTGGCCGGGTTCAGCCAGTCGCAGGCGGGCAGTGCCATCGGCAGTGCCGGCCTGGTCGTGGGGTCGAACCCCACCACACAGTCGTCGACGCAGTACCCGAGCGGAGACGTGATCTCCACCACCCCGCCCGCCAACACTTCGGTGGCGCCGGGCACCTCGGTCAACCTGATCATCTCCTCGGGGACTCCGCCCACGACGACCACGACGACCACGACGCCCTCCTCGACCACCACCACCACGACCACGCCGAACTCGTCCACGACCACGACGGTCAAGTCAGGGCAGAACCCCTGAACCATCGGGACCGGTTGAACCGTCTGAATCGCCGGGACCGGCCGAACCGCGGCGAGGCCACGCGGCCCGGCGAGGGGCGGCCTCCGGATCAGGGGCGGCCGGTGGCGGCCAGGAAGTTGGACAGGAGGCTCGGGCCGCTCGGGGTGAGGACCGACTCGGGGTGGAACTGGACCCCTTCCACGGGCAGCGTCCGGTGCCGCAGGCCCATGACGACCCCATCGGGCGTGGTCGCCGTGACCTCGAGGACCTCGGGCACCGAGCCGGGCTCGATCACCAGCGAGTGGTAGCGGGTGGCGACGAAGGGATCCGGAATCCCGGCGAAGATGCTCTTGCCGTCATGGTGCACCGACGAGGTCTTGCCGTGCATGAGGGTGGGCGCGGCCACCACCTCGCCGCCGTAGACCTGTCCGATGACCTGGTGGCCGAGGCACACGCCGAGGATGGGGTACTCGCCGGCCAGCTCGGCGACGACCGCCATGCTGATGCCGGCACTCTCGGGCCGGCCCGGCCCCGGGGAGATGAGAATGGCGTCGGGGGACGCAGCCCTGATGCCCTCGATGTCGATGGCATCGTTGCGGTGGACGACGGGTTCGGCACCCAGCTCGCCGAGTTCCTGGACCAGGTTGTAGACGAACGAGTCGTAGTTGTCGATGACCAGTACCCGCGTGCCCATGGTCACTTGATCGTACAAGCCCGGGCCGTGACGGAATCCCCGTCGCCACGCCGCCCCGGTGACTGGCTATCCTTCGGCCATGGCAACCAAGGCCAAGGCCGGACCGGGGAAGGCACAGAAGAAGGGTCGCTCGAGCGGCCGGACCACCACCCCCGGCTCGTCGGTGCAGAGCAACCGGTATACGGCGCCCATCCCGAAGAACGCCAAGACCAGCCCCCGTTGGATGGGCATCGTGATCATCGGCCTGTTCGTGCTCGGGGTGCTGGTGGTGATCCTCAACTACGCCGGGGCACTGCCCGGGGGCGTCAACAACCTGTGGCTGGTGGCCGCCATCGCCGCCATCTTCGTTGGCCTGATCCTGGCCACCCGCTACCACTGACCGGCCGGTTCCCGGCCGGGCCCCTCAACCGGCCCGGGTCAGCCCAGCCGCTCGATGATGGTGGCGTTGGCCATTCCTCCGCCTTCGCACATGGTCAGGAGCCCGTAGCGACCCTGGGTGCGCTCGAGCTCGTTGACCAGCGTGGCCATCAACTTGGCCCCGGAGGCTCCGAGCGGGTGGCCGAGGGCGATGGCCCCGCCGTTGACGTTGACCTTGTCGAGGTCGGCTCCGAACTCCTTCTGCCAGGCCAGGACCACCGAGGCGAAGGCCTCGTTGATCTCGATGACGTCCATGTCGTCGAGGGTCAGCTTGGCCTTCTCGAGCACCGACTTGGTGGCCGGGATCGGTCCGGTCAGCATGGTGATCGGGTCGCTGCCGGCCACGGCGAAGCTGTGGAAGCGGGCCCGGGGGGTGAGCCCGAGGGAGGATGCCTTCTCCTCGCTCATGATCAGCACGCCCGAGGCACCGTCGGTGATCTGCGACGAGTTGCCCGCGGTGATCTTGCCGCCCTCCTGCCGGAACGCCGGCTTGAGATTGGCCAGCACCTCCACCGATGAGTCGGGGCGGATGCCCTCGTCGGAGGAGATCAGCTCGTCGGTGTCGGCACGGTCGTCGTCCTTCACCGCCACCGGGATGATCTCACGCTCGAAACGCCCCTCCGCGGTGGCCTGGGCGGCACGATGGTGGGAGCGGACGGCGAACTCGTCGAGGTCGTCGCGTGAGAGGTTCCACTGCTCGGCGATCAGCTCGGCCCCCTCGCCCTGCCCCACGAGGCCGCCACGCTCGGCGTAGCGCTGCATCATCCGGGGCCCGAAGGGGTAGCCCAGGTCCCGCACGACCGACGAGCCCATCGGGGTGCGGGTCATGACCTCGACGCCTCCGCCGATGACGATGTCGTAGGCGCCGGCGATGACTCCCTGGGCCCCGAAGTGGAGGGCCTGCTGGGAGGAGCCGCACTGGCGGTCGATGGTGGTGGCGGGGACCGACTCCGGATAGCCGGCGGCGAGCACGGCGTTGCGACCCACATTGAGGGACTGCTCGCCGACCTGCATCACGCACCCCATGATCACGTCGTCGACCAGGGCGGGATCGAGATCGTTGCGCTCGACCAGTGCCTTGAGCGGCTCCGAACCGAGGTCGGCTGCGTGCCAGTTGCGAAGCTTGCCGTTGCGCTTGCCCCCTGCGGTGCGGACTGCGTCCACGATCACGGCGTCGGTCATGATTCTCCTTCCGAGGTCCGGCGGTTCGAGTGCCTGCCGGCCGAATTCGGCGTATGTGGGAACTGCTGACGGTCGATCAACTGCGGCTGCGGGCAAACTTGACTGAGCGGTCAAGAATCCCCTTCCACTAGATCGTACTCGCCCCGGAGGCGGCGTCAAGCGGCGTCGGCCTCGTGTTCGGGACGTCCGGGACGTGGGCGGGTCGGTGCGGTGGGGGGCGGACGGCGATGGCGGGTCGGTCCGTCGACGGTGGCACAGCCCGGCACTACGGTCGGGAAGGTGACGGGCCGGATCAAGGACATGGACCGCTGGCTGGGCGACGGTGGTATGGAGCTCATCGGCGTCGTGGGTGGTTCCTTCGACGACTACGGCGTCGACGGGGAGGACCTCGGCTGGGTGTCGGGTTCGTTCGTCCCCGCGCCGATGGCCGGCAATCCGCACGGGGTGGTGCAGGCCGGGGTGCACGGCCTCCTGCTCGATGCGGCCATGAACTTCTCCATCAACTCGGCGCTCCCGGGCCGGGACCGGACCCGTGCCACCCTCGAGATGAAGGTCGAGACCATGCGGCCGGCCCTGGTGGGCCAGTCCTACCGGCTGCGCGGGGAGGTGGTGAGGATGGCCCGGCAGGTGGCGTACGCCGAGGCCACCGTGGTGGATGGCGAGGAGCAGTTGGTCAGCCGGTCGACCGGGACTTTCCTGCTCAAGCGGGCCGGCCCCGCCCCCGAAACCGCCGGCCCCTGAACCCGCCGGCCTCGGCCGGCTATCGCCGCGCACCGCTTCGGCGGGCGCCGCCACCATCCGAACGGGGCCTGCAGGGTCCCCGGGATGAATGCGAGACATGCCATGTCCCTTCCCGCCTTCGATGCACCGGAGTGCCGGGTGTGCGGCGCCGTCGCGCACGCCCGGTTCGCGCACTGCTTCTGTTGCGCCACGCTCGTCCGGCAGCTGCAGATGCCCCTCGCCCCGGTGGTGGCCATGGTCGACTACCGGGTCGGAGACCGGATGCACCGACGGCTCCGCGGCTACAAGGACGCCCCGGTGGCCGAGATCCGCCAGGCCTGTGCCGCCGATCTCACCGGGCTGGTTCGGAAGTGGATGACGGCCGGCCGGGCTGACCTGGAGGCCCGGTTCGGCTCCCCCTGGGATCTCGTGGCCACGGTGCCGTCGTCGGGTCGGCCGGTGGGCGTCCCTGTCGACGCCCTGGTGGCGCACGTACCGGACCTGGCCTTGCGCCACCGGAACCTGCTGGTGCGCGGGCCGGAGCCGACCGACCATCTCCGCGCCGCGCGGCGCGGGTTCGAGCTGGCGCCGGCGGTCGACCGGGAGTGGCTCCGGGGGAAGCGGATCCTCGTCTTCGACGACAGCATCACCACCGGTGCACGGTCGCAGAGTGCGGCGGCGGCCTTGCGGCTGGCCGGCGGGCGTGTCGTCGGTGTCATGGCCGTGGGCCGGGTCGTGGCCGGTGGGAGGTGGGCAACCCGACCGGTGCTCGGCTAGACCGGGGACATGCTGCTCCGCATCTTCACCGAGCCCCAGCAGGGCGCCTCCTACGACCAGTTGCTGACGGTGGCCCGGACGGCCGAAGCCCTGGGCTTCGACGCCTACTTCCGCAGCGACCACTACATGGCCATGGGCACCAACCACGGCCTGCCCGGTCCGACCGACGCCTGGGTCACCCTGGCCGCCATGGCCCGCGAGACCACGTCGATCCGATTGGGAACCCTGGTCACCTCGGCCACGTTCCGGTTGCCCGGCCCGTTGGCCATCTCGGTGGCCGAGGTCGACGACATGAGCGGTGGCCGGGTGGAGCTCGGGCTCGGTGCCGGCTGGTACGAGGCCGAGCACACCGCCTACGGGATCCCCTTCCCACCACTGGGAGAACGATTCGAACGTCTCGACGAGCAGTTGGCCATCATCACCGGGTTGTGGTCGACGCCGGCCGGTGAGCGGTTCAGCTTCGGCGGCCGGCACTACGAGGTCCGGGACAGCCCGGCCCTGCCCAAGCCGGTGCAACGGCCGGGCCCTCCGGTCATCGTCGGTGGGGGTGGCCCCACCCGGACACCACGTCTGGCCGCCCGCTACGCATCCGAATTCAACCTCGCCTTCCGGTCGCTGGCCGATACCGGTGACCAGTTCGAGCGGGTCCGGGCGGCGTGCGAGTCGGCCGGGCGCGATCCCTCCTCGTTGGTGCTGTCAGCCGCCCAGACGGTGTGTTGCGGACGGGACGACGCCGAAGTGGGCCGTCGGGCCGCGGCCATCGGGCGCCAGGTCGACGAACTCCGCCAGAACGCGCTCTGCGGAACGCCGGACGAGGTCACGGCCAAGCTGGCCACGTTCGCCGCCGCGGGCGCCTCCCGCGCCTACCTCCAGGTCCTCGACCTCGACGACCTCGACCATCTCACCCTTCTCGGCGAGGAGGTACTGCCCCACTGCACCGCGCTCTGAACGCGGGTCGTGGCCGACGGCCGTCTCAGGCGGCCGAGGTGGACGGAGGTGCGGCGTCGGCCATCGGCCAACGCTCGGCCACGAGGGTGAGCGACTGGGCGCGGGAGTCGAAGGAGTGGCCCCGGGTCGACAGCATGAGCTCGTCGGCGCCGGTCCGCGCCTGGAGGTCGACCAGGCCCTGGTGTACGTCGGTCGGGTCTCCGATGAGGTGGGTGGACATGGTCGCCTCGACCAGCTCCCGCTCCCGGGCCGTGAACCGGTAGGCCGCCGCTTCCTCGGGTGTCACGATGGGCCCGAGCCGGCCCGTCCGCAGTTGGAGGATGGTGAGAGCCGCCGGCCCGGCCAGCCAGCGGGCCTCCTCGGTACTGGGCGCACACAGCACGGACACCGCCACCATGGTGTGCGGACGGTCGAGCAGGATCGAGGGACGGAAGGCCGCCCGGTACTGCTCGAGGGCCTTGTCCACCTGGTCGGGACTGAAGTGGTAGGCGAAGGAGAAGGGGAGGCCGAGCATGCCGGCGAGCCGGGCGCTGAACGTCGACGAGCCGAGCAGCCACGTCTCGGGGAGGTACCCCCGTCCCGGCACCGGGGCCGGCCGGGTCGGTGGGCCGTCGCTGTCCACCAGGTAGCTAATGAGCTCGACGACATCCTCGGGGAAGGTGTCGGCCCCGAGGTCGCCGGTCCGGCGCAGGGCACGGGCCGTGAACGGATCGGTGCCCGGGGCACGCCCGAGGCCCAGGTCGATCCGGCCCGGGTGCAGGGCCTCGAGGGTGGCGAACTGCTCGGCCACGACGAGGGGTGCGTGGTTGGGCAACATGACCCCGCCCGCCCCCACCCTGAGGCGGGTGGTGGCGTCGGCCAGGTGTCCGATGAGGACAGCCGGTGCGGAACTGGCCACCGACGGCATCCCGTGGTGCTCGGCCACCCACATCCGCCGGTAGCCGAGCTCCTCGACCACCGCGGCGAGGCGGGTGGTGTCGGCCAGCGCGTCTGCCGGCGTGGACCCCCGGGTCACCGTGGCCAGATCGAGAACGGAAAGCGACACCATGGTGTGCACAACACCGGGCTGGGTCCGGACCTTCCCGGGGCCCGTCCCGGTCGGTCCGGGCTCAGGCGCCGGCGGGCGGCGAGGTCAGCTCCTCGATGCGGGCCAGCGTCTTGTCCATGTTCGACTTGGTCGTGGCCGGGAGCTTGCCCAATTTGAGGAACGGCCGTTGGTGGTCCTGGCCGATGTCCCAGCTCTCCCGTACGAGGGTGCCACCGTCGACCGGCTCGAGCTCATAGCGCCAGATCCGTCCGCCGATGAACCGGCCCAAGGGGCCCGAGATGTTGGACTGCCAGGCGATCTTCCGGTTCTCCTCGAACTCGACCACCGTGTTGGCCATCGAGTACCCGACGCCCTGGTGCATGGACATCCCGAACTTGTCCCCGAGCCCGAGTCGCCGGGGCTCCTCTTTGGCTTTCTTCACCGCGCCGGAACCGTCGATGTCGGGGTGGCGTGACGCATCGGCGAGGAGGTCGAAGATGGCGTCGGGAGGTGCGGGGATGGTGCGCTCGGTGGTGACAACGTTTCCGTCCATGTGTTCCTCTGCAGTCTCATCGGGCTGCCGTCGATCGGCAGCAGTGGCATCATCTTCTTCGTGGCCGGACCGACGCTCGCCGACATCACCGCGATGTTGGCGGGGCGGGACCGGGTGCTGGCATCGCTCGTCGAGCGCCATGGCCCTCCCCCCCGCCGTCGCCCGGCTCCCTCGTCTCAGCGGTTCGCAGAGCTTGCCGAGATCATCGTCTACCAGCAGCTGGCGGGCAAGGCCGCGGCCACCATCCATGGTCGCTTCGAGCAGGCGATGGGCGGATCCGTGACGCCCGACGGTGTGCTCGCCGCCACTCCCGAACTGTTGGCCTCGACCGGCCTCAGCCGGGCCAAGGCCGCGTCGATTCGCGACCTGGCCGAAAAGGTGGTGACAGGGGAGGTCGCACTGGAGCGCATCGGCCGGCTGTCCGACGACGCGGTGATCGAGCACCTGACCCGGGTGCGGGGGATCGGTCCCTGGACGGCACAGATGTTCCTGCTCGGGACGTTGGGCCGGCTCGACGTGTGGCCGACCGGTGACTACGGCGTGCGGGCCGGCTTCGCCGCCGCCTGGGGCCTGTCCGAGATCCCGAGCTCGAAGGAGCTGGTGGTGCTGGGCGAGCCCTTCAGCCCCTATCGGAGCGTGGTGGCCTGGTACTGCTGGAGGGTGCTCGACGATCGGTCGGCGGCCTCCTGACCCGGTCCCCCTCGTCGTCGAGACGGTCGGCGCCTCAATCCGGATTGCGCCAACCCCGTTCGAACGGCAGACGCCAGGTGTTGGGGGCGATGAGATCGTGGATCCCCCTGGGGCCCCAACTTCCCGGGCGATACAGCTCCACCTCGGGGGGGTGCTCGAGCAACGGCGCTGACAGCTCCCACAGCCGCTCGATGTCGTCGGCCGCGGTGAACAGGGTGTGGTCGCCGCTCATGGCGTCGTGAATGAGCCGTTCGTAGGCCTCGAGCACGTCGACCTCGCGGCCGGTCTCGTGCAGTGCGAACTGGAGGCTCAGCTTGTCCAGCTGCATCCCCGGACCAGGGCGCTTGCCGTAGAAGGAGAGCGAGAGCTTCGAGGAGTCGGCCAGATCGAAGGTCAGGTGGTCCGGGCCGTGGGCGCCGATCCCCGAACCGGGCGGGAACATGCTCTTGGGCGGCTCCCGGAAGGCGATGGAGATGATCCGCGCCCCTTGGGCCATGTTCTTTCCGGTCCGCAGGTAGAAGGGGACGCCCGCCCACCGCCAGTTGTCGATCTCGCACCGGAGGGCGATGAAGGTCTCGGTCTGGGAGTCGGCGGCCACGCCGGGGATCGATCGGTACCCCTCGTACTGGCCCCGCACCACCGCTGATACATCGATGCGTTTCATCGACCGGAACACCTTGTTCTTCTCCTCACTGATCGATCTGGGCTCGAGTGTGGTGGGCGGTTCCATGGCCATGAAGGCCAGCACCTGGAACAGGTGGGTGACCACCATGTCCCGGAAGGCTCCTGTGCCCTCGTAGAAAACGGCCCGGCTGTCGACCGAGAGGGTCTCGGGCACGTCGATCTGCACGTGGTCGATGTGGCCACGATTCCAGATGGGCTCGAAGAGCCCGTTGGCGAACCGGAAGGCGAGGATGTTCTGGGCTGCCTCCTTCCCGAGGAAATGGTCGATGCGATAGACCTGTTCCGGGGAGAAGATGCTGTGCACGGTGTCGTTGAGCACCTTGGCAGTCCGCAGGTCGGTGCCGAACGGCTTCTCCATGATGATCCTCGACCGGTCGACCAGGCTGGCCTCGTGCAGATTCTGGACCACCGCCTCGGCGGCCGATGGCGGGATGCTCAGATAGTGGAGGCGGCGGCTCTCCCGGCCGAGGATCTGCTCAGCCTCGGACACGGCATCGGCCAGGGCGGCCGGCCCGTGGGCCTGGGAAACGAATCGGACCCGGGACCGGAAGGCGTCCCAGTGTGAATCGACGATGTCCCGCCGCGCGAACTCGAGGCAGGCGTTGAGCGCGAAGTCGTGGAATGTGTGGTCGTCGATCTCCTCCAAGGAGGTCCCGACGATATGCACCTCGGGGAGCAGCCCGGCGTGCGAGAGGCGCAGCAGCCCGGGAAGGAGCTTGCGGCGGGCCAGGTCCCCGGTCGCCCCGAACAGGACGATGACGTGGGGGGGCAGGGCCTCCGGCCCGGCGGACCCGCGGCTGTGCGAGTCATCCCTGGCCAGGTGCCGGTTATCCCTGGCCAGGAGGTCGGAATCCGCCAATCCGCTCATGAGTTTCCCGTCCGGGACGCCCCTTTTCGGATCACTCCTCAAAGCCTAACCACGGCATGTTTCCATTCCGTGTCCGGCGTGAACTGGGCATGTGAACTGACGCCTCGGTTCAGGGCAGGTGTTCGGAGATCATCTCCGAAACCTCCTGCACGGTGGGCGAGTCCATGACCTCGGGTGCCTGCAGACGACCGACCATGAGCCGGGGCCAGCCGACCCAGACGTCACTGATCTCGATCGGTGAGGCGAACCCCCACTCCGCCCTGGTCAGGCAGAGCAGCGCGTGGACGGGGACCTCGGAGCCCCACGGAGCCGAGCTCACCGCCGCCCGCACGACGTCCACCTGACTGGCGAGGCCGTCCACCGTCGGAGTGCAGTTGCGGCGACCCACGTGGAGCTCCATCGGCCCGAGACTCTGGATCGGTCCCGGGCGCTTGGTGTGGACCAGGCCCTTGTAGCCCTTGGCGTCGATGACGAAGACGCCGGCCGGTGAGATGGCGATGATCTTGATGCTGGATTTCGACCCCGGGATGCGCCGGTCGTTGAGGACGATCAGGCCCTGGCTCTCGACCAGCTGGAGGCGGGCGATCGCTCGCCGGTCGCCCTCGGCCCGTTTCACCCACTTGCGTGACGGTTGGGCACCGGCGCGTGCCGCCCGACGTGTGTCGGCCGTCTCCGCGTCGACGACCGAGACGTCGGTTCCGGTCAGCCCGCCCGAATCCTCGAGCGTCTGCTCCTCCGGCATGGGGCTCTCACCCGATGCCGAGCGGGCCGGTCTGTCCGGCGACCTCGCTGGGTCCGGGGTTGGCGCCATTGTCGACATGGTAGAAGAAATAGCGACGAAGAGGGCCCTTCGGTCGTCGCCCCTTTCTTCTGGTGGGCCGGGCGCCTCCGGTCTCGGGTCCCCGGGTCGGATCCGACCGGATTCGACCGGATCCGACCGGATCCGACCGGATTCGACCGCCGGCACGCTACCCATCAAGTTCGTTGCAACTTCGGCCCCCCTGTTCCATTCCGCAGGTCTGAGCGCGAAGATTGAGGCTGCGGTCGGACAGACGGCCGTTTGCTGGACCGACCAGGGGGAACACTGATCTTTCGGGGGAGACTCCAGAAAGCTCAGCGGAGAACCTGAAAGGGGAAGTCGATGCTTGTTTCAGACGTGCTCGGAGGGAAGGGCGCTGAGGTCGCCACCATCACAAGCGACGCAACAGTCGGGTCGGCGGTCGCCGATCTGGTCCGGCACCGGGTCGGGGCGCTGGTCGTCTCGCCCGACGGGCATCACATCGAAGGGATCGTTTCGGAGCGGGACATCGTGCAACACTTGAGCGAGCTTCACACCGACCTTCTCGAGGAGTTGGTGGCGTCGATCATGTCGACGTCGGTGCGGGTGTGCTCATTGGGCGACGATGTCGAGTCGATCATGAACCTCATGACCGAGCAGCGGATCCGTCACGTCCCGGTGGTGGAGGGCGAGGAACTGGTCGGCATCATCAGCATCGGCGATGTCGTGAAGAGCCGGATCCAGGAGCTGGAGAAGGACCGCAACGAACTGATGGAGTACATCACGGCGCGCTAGGAGGGGCACGCAACGGAGCACCGGCTCCTAGTGTCACGGGGATGGATCCATCGCCTCCGCCGTCCGACCCGGTCGTGGCCATCGTCATCGTCGACCACGGGTCTCGTCGCCAGGAAGCGAACGACCGGCACGAGGCCTTCGTCCGCGAGTGGCGGGCCCGGGGAAGGTACCCGATCGTCGAACCGGCCCATATGGAGCTGGCCGAACCATCTCTCGGTGCCGCCTTCGGCGGGTGCGTGGCCGCCGGTGCCACCCTCATCGTGATCGCTCCGTATTTCCTCTGGCCCGGTGACCACTGGGATCGGGACATCCCGGCGCTCGCAGCCGAGGCGGCGGCGCGCCACCCCGGCGTCAGCTACCTGGTATCCGCTCCACTGGGCCCGCATCCGCTGCTCGGCGACATCGTCGAGGAGCGCGTCGCCCACTGCCTCGCCCATGCCCGCGGCGAGGGACCCGACTGCGATCTGTGCGCGGGGACGGGTCAGTGCTTTCTCCGTTGATTCGTGGCGAGGCTCGTGGAGCGGTCAAACCGAGTCACGCAGCCACCGGCGGGGGCCGCTGGTTGCGGAGGCGGTTGTGGAACCGGCACAGCAGCCGCCCGTTCTCCTGGGTGGTGGG
>JBEKIU010000025.1:0-30215 GCA_050011635.1 Acidimicrobiales bacterium | reverse complement strand
GCTCCCACAGGCGCTGGCCCTGGCGTCCGGCCGGGTGAGCCGGCTCATCGACTCGCTGCGGCGGTCCGAGCGGGTGGCCGGGGGCGACGAGGCCCCGGCCACCCGGTCCCGACGGGACCGCGTCCAGCTGGCCGCCGGCCATCTGGCCGCCGACCTGGCCCGGCTCACCGCCCTCACCGACGACGAGGTGGCGTGGGTGGAACGTGGTGCCCAGACGCCGAGCCTGCGGGTCTCCCCCATCGACGTCGGGCCGCTCCTGGCGGAGCACCTGTGGGGCACGGTGACCGGCGTCCTCACCTCGGCGACGGTGCCCCTCGGACTGGCCGAGAGGCTGGGGCTGCCCGGGGGGACCTCGGACGAGCTCGACGTGGGCAGTCCCTTCGACTACCCGGAGCACGCCATGTTGTACGTGGCCCAGGGACTGCCCGACCGGAGACGACCCGAGTCGGAACCCGCGCTCCACGACGAGCTCGAGGCCTTGATCAACGCCGCCGGCGGTCGCACCCTGGCCCTGTTCACCAGCTGGCGGGCGATGCACGCGGCCGTCGACGCCCTGTCCGACCGCCTCCCCTTTCCTCTGCTGTCCCAGTCCGACCTGCCCAAACCGGCGCTCGTCGATGCCTTCTCGAAGAACGAGCCGACCTGCCTCTTCGCCACCCTCGGCTTCTGGCAGGGCGTCGACATCCCGGGGCGGACCCTGAGTCTCGTGACCCTCGACCGGATCCCGTTCCCCCGGCCCGACGAACCGGTGCTGCAGGCCCGGCGTGAACGGGCCGGCGCCGGGGCCTTCAGCGCCGTCGACCTGCCGCGAGCGGGCACGCTGCTGGCCCAGGGGGCGGGACGGCTCATCCGCACGGCCCGGGATCGCGGCGTGGTAGCGGTACTCGACAGCCGCCTGGCCACCGCCCGGTACCGCGGTGCCCTGCTGGCCAGGGTGCCTCCCATGAAGCGCTCGGTGGACCGGGCGGAGGTCGAGGCCTTCCTGCGCCGGATCACCGCCGACGACTGAGGGGCGTCACGACCGGTGAGGTGTCGCCGTCCGGTCAGAAGCCGAGCCGGTCGAGGGCATCCTCACGGTGCTGCCACCGCTTCTCGACCCGCACGAAGAGCTCGAGGTAGGCGCCGGGAGGCATCTGCGCCCGCACCGCCGTCCCGACCTCTTTGAGCGTGGCCCCGTTCTTGCCGATCACGATCCCTTTTTGCGAGTCGCGCTCGACGAGGATCTCGCAGCGGACCCGCGGCCACTCCCACTCGGTCACCCGGCAGGCGATGCTGTGGGGGAGCTCGTCCTGGACCCGGTGGAGCAACTCCTCGCGCACCAGGTCGGCCACCCAGAAGGCCTCGGCCACATCGGTGACCATCCCCTCGGGGTAGTAGCGCGGGCCCTCGGGCATCCGCGCCACCGTCGACTCGATCAGCGCGTCCACCCCTTCGCCCGTGGTGGCCGACACCGGAAAGTACTCGACGGGGGTGGGTGGCCCGCCGGCCTCCTCGTCGATGCCCTCGACCACCGAGGACACCGCGGTCAGGTGGGTGAGGACCCCGTCGCCGCCGACCCGGTCGATCTTGTTGACCACCACCAGGAGGGCCGGCCGGCCCTCGCCGTCGGCCCCCGGCCCGGGATCCGTGTCCAGGGCCGCGGCCCTGGCCATCGATCGCACCCGCAGGGCCGATTGGGTGAGGACCATCCGGTCCCCGGGACCGACCGCGCCGCTGGCCTCGACCATGGCCACCACCACGTCCACGTCGTCGAGGGACGACGTGGCCGACTCGTTCATACGGTGGCCCAGTGCCGTGCGCGGCTTGTGCAGCCCCGGTGTGTCGACGAAGACCACCTGGGCTCCCGGGCGGTCGAGGACCCCACGCACCTGCGACCGGGTGGTGTTGGGCCGGGGCGAGGTGATGGACACCTTGGTCCCGACCATGGTGTTGACCAAGGTGGACTTCCCGACATTGGGCCGGCCCACCACGGCCGCGAACCCCGACCGGAACGCGGTCATTCGGTCCCCTCCGGGGAGGAGGCGCCGGTGGGGACGATCCTGACCCGTTCGATGCGTCGCCCGTTGACGCGGTCGGCCACCAGCCGCATCCCGTCCACCGAGACCGACTCCCCGGCCACGGGGACGTGGCCGAGCAGGTCGAAGACGAGTCCCCCGACCGTGTCCCAGGCTCCGGTGGGCAGCTCGGCATGGATCAGCTCGTTGACCTCGTCGACGGGCAGGCGGGCGCTGACCCGGACCTCGCCCGAGCCCAGTCGCTCATAGGGCGCCTCCTCGACGTCGAACTCGTCGACGATCTCCCCCACCAGCTCCTCGATGAGATCCTCGAGCGTGACCAGCCCGGCCGTCCCGCCATACTCGTTGACCACCACGGCCTGGTGGAAGCTCTGGGCCTGCATCTCGCGCATCAGGTCGGAGACCCGTTTGGTCTCGGGCACGAAGTGGGCCTCCCGCAGATGGGACCTGACCGGGTCGGCACCGTGGCCGGAGCGCACCGTGCGGATCATGTCCTTCGTGTACGCGATCCCGATCACGTCGTCGACCTGGAGCTCGACGGCCGGCACGCGGCTGAAGCCGTCCTCGAGGGCCCGCTCGAGGGCCACCTCGACCGTCTCGTCGGCGCCGACGGTCACCATGTCGGGTCGGGGCACCATCACCTCGCGGACCACGGTGTCACCGAATTCGATGATCGACTTGATGAAGGCCCGCTCTTCTCTCTCGATCACGTCGCCTTCCACGGCCACGTCGGCCATGGCCAGCAGCTCGGACTCGGTCACCCCCGAGCCGAGGTACTGGCCCTGCTGGCCGATGAGCAGGTTGGCCAGGCCGATCAGCGCCCCCGACACCATCCGCACCGGCCAGAACCGGACGACGGCCGACACCAGCGGGGCGCTGAACAGGGCGGCCCGCTCCGGATGGTGGACGGCCCAGTTCTTCGGGACCGCCTCGCCCAGCACGAAGATCACCACGATCTCGAAGACGGTGGCCGCCGCCACCCCCCAGGCGCCGAACCAGCTGTGGGCCAGGATCCCGACCAGCGTGGCCACGACCAGCTGGCAGATGAGGACCATCAAGAGGACCGGGTTGAGGAACCCCTGGGGGTTCTCCGTGAGCCGGGCCAGCACCTTGGCCCCCCGGCGCCCGTCGTCCACCAGGGCCAGTGACTTGGCCCGGCTCATGCGGACCAGGCTCGTCTCGGCCAGGGCCAGCAGCGCGGACACGGCCAGCAGCACCAGCACGACGATGATCAGGATGGCGTCGCTCACCGTGAAAGAACTGGTCGAGAGCAGCGGAGCGGCCCCGCGGATCATGAAGCCACGCGGTAGTAACGAGCCAACAGCTGTTGCTCGCGCTGTTCCATCCTCTCGGCCTCCGCGTCGACCTGGTGGTCCATGCCCAGCAGGTGGAGGATGCCGTGCACGACGAGCAGGGCGATCTCGTCGTCGAAGGTGGCCCGGTGCTCGACGGCGTTGCGGGCCGCCACCGACGGGCAGATCACGACGTCGCCGAGCAGGAGCAGGCGACCGGTGTCGGGCTCGATCGAGCCCGGGCCGGTCCCTCCCTCGTCCGGCGAGCGGCCACCGCGGTCCGACTCGTCCTCGATGGGGAAGGACAGCACGTCGGTGGGCCCCTCCTTGTCGAGGAACCGTTCGTTCAACGAGGCCATGGTGGCCTCGTCCACGAACAGCAGTGACACCTCCGTGTCGCTCACGATCCCCTCGGCGCCGAGGACCGAGCGGGCCAGCCCCGACCACCGCTCGACGGCCACCGGATGATCCGACTGCTCATCGGCGGCATAGACGTCAAGGTCCACGGCGCTCCTCCGGAGGCGTCCCGTGCTCGTAGGCGGCGACGATGTCGGCCACGATCCGGTGGCGGACGACGTCGCGCTGGGTCAGATGGACGAAGGCCAGGTCCGGCACGCCCGACAGCACCGGCTCGAGGCCGACTAGGCCCGATCGGCCCCCGGCCACGTCGATCTGGGTGATGTCGCCGGTGATGACGGCCTTCGACCCGAACCCGATCCGGGTGAGGAACATCTTCATCTGCTCGGGACTGGTGTTCTGGGCCTCGTCCAGGATGATGAAGCTGTTGTTGAGGGTGCGCCCGCGCATGAAGGCCAGCGGGGCGACCTCGACCGCACCCCGGTCGATCAACCGCTGCGCCCCCTCCGGCTCGAGCAGGTCGTGGAGGGCGTCGTAGAGGGGGCGCAGGTAGGGGTCGACCTTGGCCATCAGGTCGCCGGGGAGGAAGCCCAGGCGCTCACCGGCCTCGACCGCGGGACGGGTCAGGATGATGCGGTTGACCTGGCGGGCCTGCAGGGCCTGGACGGCCAGGGCCACCGCCAGGTACGACTTGCCGGTACCGGCCGGTCCGATGCCGAAGGTGACGATGTTGGAGGCGATGGCGTCGGCATAGCCCTTCTGGCCGCCGGTCTTCGGACGCACGGTCCGCCCCCGTGACGACCGCAGGAGCTCGGAGGTGAGGACCTCCGACGGCCGGACGTCGCCGTCCATCATGTCGATGGTCCTGTGCACCTGGACGGCATCGAGCCCCTGACCGGATTCGAGGAGGATGATCAACTCCTCGAACAGCGCCCCCACCCGCTCGGCACCGTCTCCCTCGATGGAGATCTCGTTGCCCCGCACGGTGATGCGGACATCGTCGAACGCCCCCTCGACCAGCCGCAGCAACTCGTCGCGCTGGCCGAGCAGGCCGGCCATGAGGTGGTTGCCGGGAACGAGGATTTTGACCTGGGTGCCTGCCACGTGCGTTCTGGCCCCGACCATACCAGCGGACCGGGGACGACGATCCGATCGGCCGGGGCCGCACGGATCCGGCGGTACCGCCCGCTGGAACGGCGGTTCAGCCCGGTGGCCAGTCGAAGGTTCGACCGCCCAGGACGTGCAGGTGGAGATGGGGCACCGAGTTCAGCGCATCCGGGCCCACGTTGAACACCAGCCGGTAGCCGCGGTCCTCGCCGGCGATCCCCTCGGCGCGGGCCACCTCACGGGCCGCCGTGAGCAGCGCCACCACCTCGCCGGCATCGGCGTCGTCAACCACCGAGGCGTTGACGATGTGCCGCTTCGGAACCACCAGCACGTGCACGGGCGCCTGCGGGCTGATGTCCCGGAAGGCCACGGTGAGGTCGTCGGTCCGGACGATGTCGGCGGGCACGTCGCCGGCGACGATGGCACAGAACAGGCAGTCGGCCATCAGCCTGTCCCGTTGCTGATGACACCCCCACCGTTGACATGGGCGCGCCCGTTCCCCTTGACCTCGGGGTACAGGTGCTCCAGGCTCCCCGGGGAGATGCGACTCGCCTCGATGAACCGGTCCACGTCGGCTTCTTGTATGCGGATGACCCGGCCGAACTTGTAGGCCACAAGATCGCCCTCGTCGATGAACCGGTAGAGGCTCCGCAAGGTGATGCCCAGGCGCTCGGAGGCGTCCTTGGTGCTCAACCAGTTGATCGGCTCGGTCATGGTCGCCCCGTCGGACATCAGACGTTGACGAGGAGCCCGAGCTCATCGAGGCGTGAGCCCATGCTGTCCGGGGTCACCCCGAACAGGCATGCGATGGCCCGCACGTCCTCGGCCCGGATGGTGATCATCCGGCCGTTGAAGTCCTGGCGGTGCACCTGGATCATGCTGAGGAACCTGCGGAGCAGGTCGCGCTCGGGACCGCTCACGGTGTGGAGCTTGGTCAGGTCGATGGCGACCTTGTCCGCCCCCGAACCGGCCTGGATGGCCCGCCGGGCGCTGAGGGGCGCCACCTCCTCGGTGGACCCGGCCGCGCCCCACCTGGTGGCCACCACGTCGTCGGGCGGAAGGAGCTGGTCCACGGGCACGTCGTAGAGCTTGGCCAGGCGCTGGAGCCGCGGCACCGAGATGGCCCGCTCGCCCCGCTCGTAGGCGCCGAGCACGGACGCCTTGAACTCCTGCTCCGACATGGCCTCGACCGCCTGCAGGGACAGCCGCATCTGCTTTCGCATGGTCCGCAGGCGGGCCCCGACTGCCTGGGCGTAGGCAATCCGAGCGGCCTCTTCTTGTTCGTCATCTTCCTCGATGTGGTTGACGCCCTTGTCAACTACCGTCATTGCGCACCTCCGGTGAACTCTGTACCGATCGCCCCTGAGCTCCGGTCCTCTAACAGTGACGGGCACATGTTCGATACGAGCGATCCGACACGTACGTTTCCGTGGCGCACGATCGTTCTCCTCAACAGGAGCCCCTGCCTCTCTACGTAGTAGTTTTGCTCACGGAGCGTGGTTGCGCAAGGGTCGCGATCACTCCGCTGCGAAGACCGCACAAGATCGTGCCTGCAACCAGCGCCGCGGTCTCGGCCCGCAGCACGGTCGGCCCCAGCCCCACGGTGCCGCCCGAGCCGGCCAGCTCGTCGTCGTCCCAACCCCCTTCGGGACCGATGGCGATGGCCGGATGGCTGAGCGAGGGTGGCGCCCCGCCCGGGTGGGCGAGGGACGGCGGCCGGGCCGTCTGTCCGGCCATGGCCTCCATCGTCGTGACCCCGGTCACCTCCGGCAACCACGCCCGCCGGCACTGGGCGGCCGCTTCCCGGGACACCCGCCGCAGCCGTTCGACGGCCCGGTCGGCCCGGTCCCGCTCCCAGCGCACCACCGATCGGCGGGACTGGATGGGGACGATCCGGTCCACTCCCAGCTCGGTGAGCTTCTGAACCACCCAATCGGGGCGGTCCCCCTTGGCCGGTACGAACGCCACCGTGATGACCGGTTCGGACCTCGGCTCGACGGTCACCGGACCGTCGGCCACCAGGACGGCTCCCGGGTCAGGGGAGCCCCGGGTATCCGAGGCCCCCGACACCCGGCACGGGACCCACGATCCGGCACCGTCGCATGCCACCACCGCCTCGCCGGGCCGCAGCCTCAAGACGTCGAGCAGGTGACGGGCGTCGCCCCGGGTGAGGACGGGTGCGATCGGGTCGTCCACGAAGACCATGGCCCGGGCCGACACCAGGATGGGATCGGGGCGGGCACCGGCGGCGCCCGCGGCAACCCCGGCCGTCATGGTCAGCTCAGGGCCGAACGCAGCTTCGAGAAGATCCCCTCGCCGTGCGGCGTCGAGCCCAGGTCCTCGCCGCGGGCGTCGGCCAGCGCGGCCAGGAGCTCCCTCTGCCGGTCGTCGAGGTCGGTCGGGGTGTCCACCTGCACGTGGACGAAGAGATCGCCGCGGCCGCGGCCCCGCAGCTTGGGCACGCCCATCCCCTTCAGGGGGATCACCGTCCCGGACTGGGTGCCGGCCGCGATGGGCAGGTCCCGGGTGTCCTCCAGTGTCTCGAAGGCGACGCTGCCCCCCAGCGCGGCCAGTGCCACCGGGACCCGCACCGATGCGTGGAGATCCACGCCGGAGCGCTCGAAGGCCGGATCGGGCGTCACCGACAGGTGCACGAAGAGCGCACCGTTGGGCCCACCCCGGAACCCTGCCGGTCCGTGGCCGGACAGGCGGAGGGTCGAACCGTCGTCCACGCCTGCGGGAATGTCGACGGTCAGCGTCCGGTGTTCGCTGCGCCGCCCCTCGCCTCGACAGTCGGCACACGGTTGCTCGATGAACTGCCCGGTGCCCTGGCAGTGCTGGCACGGCACCGCGGTGATCACCTGGCCCAGGATGGACTGGCGCATCCGGCGCAGCTCGCCCGCCCCCTGGCATTCGCCACAGCGGACCGCCGCCGTGCCCGGCTGGGCCCCGGAACCCTCACACGTGTCGCAGTGGACCGGTGTCTCGACCTCCACCTGGCGGGCCACACCGAAGACCGCCTCCTTGAAGGAGAGGCGCAGGACCATCTCGGCATCCGGTCCCGGCATCGGCCCGGTCCGCCGGCTCCGCCCGCCCCCCGCGGCTCCGCCCATCCCGTTGAAGAATGCGTCGAACAGGTCGCCCAGGCCGCCGGCGAACGGGTCGCCCGCGGCCCCGCCGGCGGCGCCCGGACCGAAGACCCCCTCGGGCCCGTACCGGTCGTAGCGGGCACGGCGCTCGGGGTCCTTCAGGACCTCGTAGGCCAGGCTGACCTCCTTGAACCGCTCGGCACTCCCGTCGTCGTCCTGGTTGGCGTCGGGGTGGAACTCGCGGGCTTTGGCCCGATAGGCCCGTTTGAGCTCCTCGTCGGAAGCATCGCGGCGCACACCGAGGACGTCGTAGAGGTTGGCGTCGGTCACCGGGCCGGGCTCCGGGGGGTCATCGACCTGCCTCGCTCAGTCGTTCACCCAGCCGGTCGCCCACCACGCGGGCGGCGGCCAGGGCCAGCGGGTAGTTCATCCGGGTGGGGCCGAGCAGCCCGATGGTGCCTCGCTCCATCCCGTCCACCGACACCGGCATCACCACGATGGCACACGACGCCAGTGGCTCCATGCCGTGCTCAGTGCCGATGGCCACCGACAGCCCGGTGTCGAGGATGTCGCGCAGGAGCGTGACCACGACCAGTTGCTGCTCGAGGATGCTCAGTACCGAGCGCACCGTCTCCACCGCGTCGAAGGCCTCGACCATGCGGGACGAGCCCCCGACGAACAGTTGATCGCCTCCCTCGGAGGTCCCGAGGGTGCGCAGGGCCTTGAGCCCGGCCGACACCACCGCGTCGGTCGTCGGGTCCCCGGTGCTGGCCACCTTCGGGCCCACCTTGGTCAGCGGGACTCCGAGCGAATGGGCGGCCAGGCGGGCGGCGGCGGAGGCCAGCGCCGCGTCATCGACCTCGTCGGCGAACTCGATGGACTGCTTCTGGACTGCGCCGTCGGCCAACACGACGACCACCAGCGCCACACGCGGACCCATCCCCACGAGCTGCACCGAGCGGATGGCGGCCGACTCGTGCGATGGCCCCACCACCATCGCCGTGCAGTCGGTCAGATCGGCCAGCAGCCCGGAAGTCCGCTCGAGCATCATCTCGATCTCGCCGTGGGCGTGCTTGAAGAACTGCCGGACCTGTTGACGTCCGTTCGGATCCAGTGAGCCCGTACCGGCCAGATGGTCGACGAAGAACCGGTAGCCCTTGTCGGTGGGGATCCGACCCGCGCTGGTGTGGGGCTGGGCCAGAAAGCCCTCGCGTTCGAGCATGGCCATGTCCGAGCGCACCGTGGCCGACGACACGCTGACCCCCGGGGCGTCCACCACGTGCTGCGATCCCACCGGCTGGGCCGAGCCGATGTACTCCGTGACCACCGCGTTGAGGATGGCCGACTTGCGGGCGTCGAGCTCGCCGGCGCCGGGGGCACCGTCTTCTGTTCGGCTGTTGTCGGTGGTTCCCATGGGTGTCCGGTATGGGGTCGAAGCCCCGACCGGCGGTCCGGTCGGAATCAGAGGCGCCCCGTTGGCACTCCACTCTAGTGAGTGCTGAACCGTTCCGGACTGCCATGGGCCTTCACCGGGCATTTCCCCGGGTCCGGTGCCCAGCGGGGCCGGGGTCAGGCCGTGGCCACGAACATCCGCTGGGTCATGGCCGGCCCGAGGGCGATCGTGGCCCCGCCGACCTCCAGCGTCAGGGTGCCGTCCGGGGCCCGGGCCTGGATGAGCGCGGTGGTCCCCGGGGTCAGCCCGTGGTCCCCGAGGTAGGACAGCGAGGCCGACTCGTGCTCCACGCTCTCGGTGATGCGTTCGAGGCGGATCCTGTCCCCGGGCTGGGCCTCGGCCAGCCGACGCTGCTCGGGGCCGACCGGTTCGACCCCGGGGATGGGATTGCCGTGCGGGCAGGTGGTCGGATTCCCGAGGAGCACGACCAGCCGATCCTCGACGTCGTCGGAGATCACATGCTCCCACCGCCCGGCTTCGAGGTGGGCCTTGTCCCAGTCGAGCCCGATGATGTCCACCAGCAGGCGCTCGGCCAGGCGGTGCTTGCGTACGACGCCCTGGGCCAGGGCGGCGCCCTTCGCGGTCATGGTGATCTGACGGGAGCTGCGGACGATGAGATCGTCGGCCTCGAGGCGATCGAGCATCTCCGAGACGGAGGGGGCCGCCTTGCCCAGACGTTCGGCCAGGCGGGCCTGGATCACCGGGATTCCCTCCTCCTCGAGGGCGAAGATGGTCTCCAGGTACTCCTCGACGGGTGGATGGAAGCGGTCCAGCACGCGGTCGATCCTACGGTACCGGGCCTGCCCGCGGTTCGGGCCGGGAGCCCCGCCGCCCGAGCCCCCGGGGTGCGGCGATCCCCCGCGCCCCCCTGCTCCCGGCGTGCCGGCCGGCCCCGGGCGCTACCGTGGAACGGGTGGAGTCCAGCCCGAGGCCTGATCCGGTCGACGAGGAGAGGCCCGACTCCTCCGACGAGCCGGGCCCCCCGAGTGCCGATGCCGGCGAGAGGGCGGACGGCGACGGGCCCGGGCCGGGGGTCGACGACGGTGCCGCCGAGGTGCCCGCCGACGGTGCCGGCGAGCTCGACGGGGGAAGGGACCCACTCCGGTTCAGCAACTGGATGAAGCGCTCGGCCACCGGCGCGGTCATGACCGGCATCGCCGTCGGGCTCAAAGAGGCCCTCCAGCCCCAGAGGAAAGAAGTACCGTTCGTGATCGAGTCGCGCGAAGATCCCGACGACGAGGACAAGCCCATCGACCTCCACTTCGACCCGGACAGCCCGGAGGCCACCGTGGCCATCATCCGTCGGCCGGTCGCCGGTCCTCCGGACGCACCTCCTCCGGCGCCTTGAGCCGATGGCGCCGTCGACGGCCCATGCGGACGGTGATCCTCCCGGCCGACCCGTCGGCCAGCAGCACTACACCGGCTCCGTAGGCCAGGCCGGCGAGGGCGTCGGTCGGGTAGTGCCAGTGCAGGGACACCACCGCCGCCGACATCCACAGTGAGAACGCCGCGGCCACGACCACCGTGGCCGTGCGCCAACGGGGCGGGGCGGCGAGCACCGCCACGGTGGCCAGGGCGGCGGCACCGACCGTCGACCCCGACGGGTAGGAGTACACCCCACCGAGTGTCCGCCCCACCGCCGGCTTGACCAACAGCTCACCGGTGATCAGCGCCACGGCGGGGCCGATGAGGCAGGCGGCCGCCCGGAGCCGGTCGCGGCGGAAGACGACGGCCGCGGCCACGGCCGAACCCGCCAGCGTGACCGCCGGATAGCGCAACCAGGTCACCCGGGTGAACCACCCGCCACCGCCCGCCGGCACCAGGTTCAGGATCCACCGGTCCACCGGCACGGCCACCGTTCCATGGGCGACCCAGAGGCCGGCCGCGGCCACGACCACGACCAGGGCCGCGCCGGTGGCCAGTTCGACGACGGACTGCCGGTCCCGCGAACGAAGGCCGTCGCGCCACCGAGTGGCGGGATGGGCCGGAGCGCCACGCGCCACCGGTTTGTCGGCCGCGTCGAGTGGACTCACCACCTCGTCAAACCTACCCCTCCCTCCGCCCACGACCCCGTCGCGCCGGACTCGACCGTGCCCGCACCGGGCCCTGCGAACGCTAACGTTGCCCATCTTCCGCGCTCGGCCCGACATCGTCACCGAACCGGCGCAGACCGATCTGCCGGCCACGTCGTCACCTCGACCATCGAGGATCCCGCGGTGACGACGCGACTGGCCATCGCCACCGTGGCCGTGGGTCTGCCCATGGGCCAGCAGGTCTACGAATCCGAGCTCGGCCGGCGTGCGTCGGCCGAGCTCGGACCGGACTGGCGGGTGGACCGGATCGTGGTGAGGACCCTCCGTTCACCGCTCCCGGGCACGGTGCGCATCCCCTCCCGACTGCTCATCGGCGCGTCACCGGCGCTCCGGCGCGGGGCCGGGCGGGTCCTCTACCGCGGCCAGGGGATCGTCCACCGGATGGACCTGCGCCTCCCACCGGCCCCGGGCCCCGAGGTGCTGACGGTGCACGACATCGTGCCCTTCCGGTTCCCCGACGAGGGCCGGCTGCCGTCCGACGCCGTGACCACCGCCCGGCGGGCGTCGGTGGTCATCTGCCCCTCGCAATTCTCGGCGGACGAGGTCGCCTCGGAGCTGGGCGTGGCCGCTCCCGTGGCCATCCACAACGGGGTCGACGAGCGTTTCTTCGGCGCCTCGCCGCTGTCCGAGCGGGACCTCGAGGCCCGAGGCATCAGCTCGCCGTTCGTCGTCCACGCCGGCGGGTGTACCGAGCGGAAGAACCTGACCGGACTGGCCGACGCCTGGCCGCTGGTCCGATCGGCACGACCGGACGCCATGCTGGTCATGCTCGGGCCCGAGGACGACCGCCGCGACCGGCTGTTCGGCCCGCTGGCCGGAACCGTGCGCCTCGGGCGGGTGGACGATGCCACCGCCTCGGGGTTGATGGCCGCGGCAGCCGTCGTCGTCGTCCCCTCGACCTACGAGGGCTTCGGCCTGCCCGCCCTCGAGGGCATGGCCGTGGGCGTGCCCGTCGTGGCCGCGGCCCGGAGCTCACTGCCCGAGGTGTGCGCCGATGCTGCGTATCTGGTGGAACCGGACGGTCCCGGCCTGGCCGAGGGGTTGGTGGCCGCCCTGGAGGGTGGACCCAGCACCCGGTCGATGATCGAGCGCGGCCTGGTGCGGGCGAAGACCTTCACCTGGGAGGCCAGTGTGGCCGCCCATGCCGCGGTGTGGAGGACCTGTGCGTCGTGATCCGGCCGCCCGGGTCGGGCGGTGGTCACGGGTCGGCGAGGCCCGGCGGGTCGGAGGGGCGGCGCGATGAGGCTGGTGACCAGCGTCCACAGCACCGTTCCCATGGGTGGTGTCGAGTGGAATGTGTACCAGGTGAGCCGCGAGCTCGCCCGCCGCGGTCACCAGGTCGACCTCATCTACCGCGAATCCGGATCACTCGTCCCCGACTACCGCAGGTTCTGCCACTCGGTGACCAAGGTGCCCGAGGTCGACTACTGGTACCCGACCGGCCGGAGGGGACGGCCCAAGCAGTTGGCCAAGGTGCTCCCCGCGGCGGCGGTCACGGTCCGCCGCAGGCCGGACCTCATCTACGGGAGCCGGATGATGTCCACCGGTTGGGCGATACCGGCCGGGAAGGTGCTGGGCGCTCCGATCGTGTGCCACGAGCACGGCTACGGCGAACAGCTCAGCCAGCGCCGGATCGACAGGTTGCGGCGTCACGTCGACCGGTTCGTCGTGGTCTCCCAGTTCGTCGCCGACCAGTGGCTCGCCCTCGGACTGGACCCCGATCAGGTCGAAGTGGTCTTCAACGGTATCGATCCGGCCGAGTACCCGATTGGAGGAGCAGAGGAGCGATCGGCGGCACGACGGGCGCTCGACATCGGCGAGGACGTGTTCGTGGTCACCTGCGTCGGTCGCCTCGACCGTGAGAAGGGGGTGCACGTCCTGCTCGACGCGTGGCGCCGGCTCGGTCTGAGCCCCGACGAGGGCGCGCTGGTGGTGATGGGCTCGTCCACCGTCCACCGCGACGCCGACGCCTATCGGGCCGAGTTGCGGGCGATGGCCACCGACAGCGTGCGGTTCGTCCCCGGACAGCGCGACGTGGTCACCCCACTGCACGCCGCCGACGTGGCCGTGGTGCCGTCGGTGGTGCAGGAGTCATTCGGCCGGACGGTCATCGAGGCGCTCTCCACCGGTCGACCGGTGCTGGCCTCGCGGGTCGGTGGCATTCCCGAGATCATGTCCGGACCCCTCCGGCGCTTCCTGTTCGAACAGGGGGACGCGGAGGCGCTGGCGGAGGGGCTGCGCGGCCTCATGGACTGGCGGGAACGGGAACCCGAGCTGGGTGGCCTGTGCCGATCGCGGGTGCTCGAACAGTTCACGCTGGCCCGCATGGTGGACGGGATCGAATCCGCCTTCCGGTCGGTGCTGTAGGAGTCAGCGGCGGAGGCGGCGGGCCCGGCGGTCGGCACCGGCCAGACGCACCCCGGCCCAGACCCCTGACAGCGTCGCGGTGACGACCACCCCGGTCCGGAGGACGGCCCCGCCGGTGGAGCGGAGCGCGCCGGCGAGGTCGCGGCCCGCGGCACGCCGCCCGCCCGCCGACATCCGCTCGCCGATGGAGGACACTGCGCCGCCGATCGACGTCGACAGGTAGCGCCGGACGATGGGCTCGGTGAGCCCGAAATTGCGGATGAGCACGATGAGGTGGTTCTTCTGGGCCCAGTAGACGTAGCGCAGGTCGAACCGCCTGCCCTTGGCATACGGTGCCGCGAGATGCTCGACCACCGCGTCGGGAGTGTAGACGAGCCGGAACCCGGCGTGTGCCACCCGGAGGCACAGGTCCGTCTCCTCCCGGACGCAGGTCCCGCCGTAGCCTTCGTGTATCCCGCCGATCTGGTCGAGGACCGAGCGCCGGAACGACATGTTGGCCCCCAGGAGATGGTCGACGGGCACGGGCCCGCCCGGATCGGCGGCAAAGTTTCCGGTGATGGTGCCATCCGGCTGGAGCCGGCCGATGGCATCGACTCCCTCTTCGAGCTCACCGGGCTGACGACGGATCTGGCGACCGCCGACCGCCCCGACCGTGGGATCCTCGTAGAGGGGTAGCAGGCGCTCCAGCCACTCGGGTTCGGCGAAGGCATCGTCGTCGATGAAGGCGAGGACCTCACCGGAGGTCAGCCGGTAGCCGAGGTTGCGGGCGGTGGCCATGGCGCCCATGCCTGCCGTGCACACCGCGTAGGTGACCATCGGGAACCGGTCGCGCACCAGCCGCTCGGTCTCGTCGTCGGACGAGGAATCGACCACCACGATCTCGAGCGGGGCCCGGGTCTGGGCCAAGAGGTGCTCGATGCAGCGGGCCACAAAAGCAGGGCGCTCGTAGGTGATGATGACCACCGAGGCGGTGGGGGCGCTCATCCCACGTCGGCGAGAACCGAGTCCGGTACCCGGGCCGTGCGCAACCAGGTCGGTGCCCCCACGATGGCGGGCGGTCTGCGGACCGGGGTCAGCAGTGTGGTCAGCCGGGGATGCCGGCAACGCCCGAGCCAGCGGTCGATCTCCTTCCCCCAGTTGACCTCGTCCACGTGGCCGGACGAAGCCGCCTTGTTCCGCATCTCCGCCTCCGACCTGACCCAGGAGAAGTGCCAGATCCCTTCATCGGGCCGGACCGACTCGTCGACCCGGGCATCCCGTGGATGGGCCGGGTCGGTGTTCCGGCGCCGGAAGTCCACCCGCCAGGTGGGCACATCGCACTGGCGGGCCAGCGTGAGGGTGGTGCCGGCCCTCACCGCCATCGGTCCCGGGTAGCCGGCGGATATCCCCCAGGTCCGGCGGCACCGTTCGAGGTAGATCTGGCCTCCGACATGTCCGTAGAGCCATCGGGCCGGATAGTCGAGGGCGGACTTGCCTTCGGAATGGGCGCGGACGATGGCCGCCACGAAGCGGTCGGAATCGCCGAGTACCTCGTCGGTGTCGAGTTGCACGACCCAGTCGACATCGTGACCCAGCGCGGCGATCCCGGCGTTGCGCTCGAGCGTCTCGGCCTCCAGGGGCAGGAGCCCGGTGTCGTGGAAGTCCCCGGGGAGCAGGATCACCTTCCCTTCAGTGTCCATCCGGTCGACCACCTCGAGGCAGTGTCCGATGGGCAATGGCCTGTTGGTCCAGCTCAGCCCGGCCTCGTCGTAGACGACCACGATGCGTTCGGCGATAGCGTAGATGGAGCGGATGCTCTGCTCGAGAAAGGCTGGGTCGGCGAGCAGAAGGTAGGCGCCGAGCCGGAGTGAGGCCGGACTGCTCGGCGATCCAGCTGGGGAAGCGCCGGCGGAAGGGGAGATTTCGGTCATTGCCTCACAAAACGTACACGTCCCTCACCACCCACCTGTTGCTCAATACCCTCCCCTTTCCTGCCGATGGAGACGGGTATGCACCCGGCGCGCACTTCGAGCACCTGGATCTGACATGAAGGCCACGCCGACCTGGTTCGGGCCGCCCGAACGCCCGCTGTTCGGATGCCTCCACTGCCCCGACGGCGGCCTGGCCCGGGGGACGGTGGTGATGTGCGGCCCCTTGGGGCGGGAGTTCGCCAATGCCCAGCCGGCCATGCAGGCGCTCTCCGATCAACTCGCCGGCATCGGAGTGGCGGCGTTGCGGTTCGCCTACGCCGGCACGGGCGATTCGGCCGGCGACCCCGACGGACCCGGCCGGGTATCCGACTGGCTGGCCAGCGTGGACGAGGCCGTGTCGTTCGCCCGGCGCTCCTCGGAAGGTCCGGTGGTCCTGCTCGGGATGCGGATGGGCGCCCTCCTGGCCATCGAGGCCGTCACCCGCGGCACCGCGGTCGATCACCTCATCGCGTGGGACCCGTGGGCGACGGGACGCGAATTCCTCCGTGTCGAGCGCACGCTGTTGGCCACCGGCTACGGGGCCCCTCAGGCCGATGACGGATCGGTGATCGGCCCGGCCTTCACCTACTCGGCGGAAACGGTCGCCGATCTGTCGGCGCTCAAGCTGGCCGCCGCCGACTTTTCGAAGGTCCACCGCGCTCTGGTGACCGTGCGAAGCGAGGGGCGGGGACTGGCAGCGGCACACGACGGTTCCCCGGCACACGTCGATGTCGTCGAGGTGGACGGACAGCCCGACCTGCTGGACGTTCCGCCCCAGATGATCACCCTCCCGGCCACGACCATCAAGACCATCGCCGACTGGACGTCCCACGTCCTCGACGGGCCCGAGACCCCCTTCGCGGTGGAACCGGTGGCCTCGGCCGAGGTGGGCCTGACCCCTGATGGCCGGGCCATCACCGAGCGGGCCGTCTGGCTGGGCCCCAATTCCCTGTTCGGGATGGTCACCGAGCCGGCCACGGTGGAGCGGGCGCATGCACCGACGGTGGTGTTCCTCTCGGCCGGAGCGCTCGACCACACCGGTGCGGGACGGATGTGGGTCGAGCTGGCCCGTCGGTTCGCGGGCCACGGCCTCCGGAGTATCCGCTTCGACATCGACGGCGTCGGGGAGACGTTCGGTCGTCCGGACCTGGCCCGCCAGGAGCCCAAGCCCCCAGAAGCCATCGACGACCTGTGCGACCTGGCCGAGGCGCTCGGCGATCCGCAAGCGCGGGATCTCATCTTCGTCGGCTTGTCTTCTGGTGGCTACCACGCCATCGAAGGCGGCCTGCGTCTGCACCCCCTGGCTGTCTGCGCCATCAATCCGGGGATCACCGGTTGGGTCCCCGACATCGAGTTGGGGACCATCGACTCCCGCCGGTTGGCCTACCGTGCCATGCCTCCCGCGTTGCGGGACCTGTCCGTCAAGCACTCACGTGTGGCCATGTGGACATGGCAGGCGCTGTGCCAGGTCCGGGTGACGTGGTCCCCCATCCACCCGGTGGCCGGCGTCAGCAGGCGGGGCATCCCGGTGCTGGTCATCGTCAGCGAGGTCGACGCCCACGAGTTCGAGCCTTCCCTCTACTGGTCGGTGGTCCGGCGTCGGCTCCGGCGGCGCCGGACGTTGGACATCGCAGTGGTGCCCGGCAACGACCACTCGCTGTACACCGTCGAGGGCCGGGCCGAGGCCTATCCCCTGTTGACCCGGTGGGTCCTCAGCCGGTTCGGCGACAGCGTCACTTCCTGATACCGGCGAAGCCGCGCACTCGGTCGAATGGCGTCGGCGAAGCCGCGCACTCGATCAAATGGCGTCGGCGAAGCCGCGCACTCGGTCGAATGGCGTCGGCGAAGCCGCGCACTCGGTCGAATGGCGTCGGCGAAGCCGCGCACTCGATCAAATGGCGTCGGCGAAGCCGCGCTCCATCTGCTCGAAGATGACCGCCCCGGCGACGAGCGCCAGGATGGGGACGACGATGGCGAGTACGAACTCCCAGGCATAGGGCGCGGGCTGGTGCACGAACGACCACTGGAAGGCCTGGAGCAGCCAGGTCAGCGGGTTCAGGTCGTAGATGACCCGGTACTTGGCCGGTACTTCGGCGATGGGATAGATGATCGGGCTGGCGAAGAGCAGGAACTGCAGGAAGAACGGGACGAAGTAGTTGACGTCGCGGAAGCGAACGGTCAGCGCCGACGTCACCAGCCCCACCGCGCTGGCCAAGAGGATGATCATGGCTGTCCACACCGGGACGAACAGGACCGCCGCACCCGGGTTGACCCCGTAGATGACCATCAGGACGATGAGGAACGCCGTCGACACCAGGAAATCGACCAGGCACGAGTAAACGACGGCCAGAGGCACCAGCATCCGGGGGAAGAACACCTTCGACACCAGGTCCCGGTTGGAGACCAGCGAGCTCTGGGCCCGGGTGATGATCCCGCTGAACAAGTTCCACACCACGACGCCGGCGAAGATGAAGACGATCGGCACCGAGTGCCCGTAGTTGACGTGGCCCACTTTGGTGAAGACGAGGACGAAGACCAGGGCGGTGAGCAGCGGTTGGAGTACGACCCAGACCACCCCGAGGAGGGTCTGGCGGTAGCGGAGGGTGACGTCGCGGGCCCCGAAGCGGTAGAGGACTTCGCGGGCCTCCCACAGCTCGGAGACCTTGGGGATGGCGAACTTCTTGGGCGGGGTGATGACGATGGTGGCCATGGGTCCTCAGCGCTGCGAGAAGTCGAAGTCGGGAAAGACGATTCCCCGGTCGGTCCCGTCTGGCGTGGTCGGGTGCGGGTACGGGGTGACGGGCAGGACCTGGAAGTGACAGGCCTGCTCCCAGATGTCGGTCGGGTGCCCGCCGGCGTGGATCATCATGTCGACGGTGTAGGCGCCGGGTTTCAACCACGGCGTGCGCACCACGGCACGACCCTCGTTGTCGGTGGCCGGGTCGAGCCAGAAGTCGACGACCCGGGAGTCGCACTGGGCGATCACCATCCCGTCATCGTTGTTGACGAAGCACGAGACGTGGTAGCGGCTCCCGAAGGCCGGATTGGCCCCCACCGAGAACTCGACGACCACCTCCTCGCCCGGCTTGGTGATGTCGTTGGCCACGCTCACCTCGTCGAAGCGGAGCTCGCCGGTGCCCGGACGGAAGGACGCCTCCTTGAGCATCGGCGCCGTGCGGGCGAAGCTTCGCTTGTACTCCTCCATGGCCTCCTCGACGGTGCCGTGGAGGACCAGTCGGCCGCTGTCGAGGTAGAGGGCAGAGCTGCACAGGTCGGACACCGTCTGCAACTGGTGGCTGACCAGTAAGACGGTGCGACCGTCGCGGGCCACCTCCCTCATCTTGCGCAGGCATTTGGCCTGGAAGTCCGAGTCGCCGACGGCCAGCACCTCGTCGACGACCAGGATCTCGCTCTCCAGATGGGCGGCCACGGCGAAGGCCAGGCGGATGTACATACCGGTCGAGTACCGCTTGACCTGGGTGTCGAGAAACTTCTCCGTCCCGGCGAAGTCGACGATGGCGTCGAAGCGCTCCTTGATCTCCTTGCGGCGCATCCCGAGCAGGGTCCCGTTGAGGTACACGTTCTCCCGCCCGGTGAGCTCGGGGTGGAACCCGGTACCCACTTCGAGCAGGCTCCCCACCCGGCCCCCGAGCTCGAGCCGTCCGGTGGTGGGGGCGGTGATCCGGTTGATGATCTTGAGCAACGTGGACTTCCCGGCCCCGTTGCGGCCGATGATCCCGACCACCTCCCCCCAGGACACCTCGAAGCTGACGTCGTGGAGGGCCTCGAACTGCTCGACGACCTTCTTCGACTTGGACTGTTTGACCTTCTTGATCAGCGCCTCGGCTGCGGTGGTCGAGCGGTCGTCGCGGGTGTAGATCCGGTAGGTCTTCGAGAGGCCGGATACAGCGATAGAGGTACCCTTGGACACTGCCGACACGTTAGACGTCAGTTGTTGGAGCACCGGGGGAACCTCGTTCGAACAGCTTTGCCCTTCACGTGGGGATCGACCGTTCAGTCGTCCAGCTTGAGCGCGGAGACGAACGCCTCCTGTGGAACCTCCACCCTTCCGATGTTCTTCATCTTCTTCTTGCCCTCCTTCTGCTTCTCCAGAAGCTTGCGCTTGCGGGTGATGTCACCGCCGTAGCATTTGGCCAGAACGTCCTTTCGCCTGGCTTTGACCGTCTCGCGGGCAAGGACGCGCCCCCCGATGGCGGCCTGGATGGGAACGTCGAACATCTGGCGGGGAATCAATTCGCGCAGCTTCTCGGTCATGCGCCGGCCGTAGAAGTCGGCCTGTGACCGGTGGACGATGGTGGAGAAGGCATCGACCGGCGTGTGGTTGATCAACAGGTCCACCTTCACCAGGTCGGCGGTGGCGTACCCCTCGGGTTCGTAGTCGAGACTGGCATACCCCTTGGTCCGGCTCTTCAGCTGGTCGAAGAAGTTCACCACCACCTCGGCCAGCGGGATGGCGTAGACGAACTCGACCCGCTCGGGCGAGAGGTACTCCATCTTGACCATCTCGGCGCGCCGGCTCTGGCACAGATCCATCACCGTCCCGGTGTACTCGGCCGGGGTGAGGATGGTGGCCCTGAGCATGGGCTCGTCGACATGGTCGAGCGCGGTGGGCTCGGGCAACTCGCTCGGATTGTCGACGTCCACCTGGGTGCCGTCGTTCAGGTAGGCCCGGTAGGCGACGGACGGGGCCGTGGCGATGAGCGAGAGATCGAACTCCCGCTCGAGGCGTTCGCGCACGATCTCCATGTGCAGCAACCCCAAAAAGCCGCACCGGAAGCCGAAGCCGAGGGCCCGGGACGATTCGGGTTCGTAGGTGAAGCTGGCGTCGTTGAGTCGGAGCTTCTCCAGCGCGTCGCGCAGGTCGGGGAGCTCGTCGCCGTCGATGGGGAAGAGCCCGCAAAACACCATCGGCTTGGGGTCGCGGTAGCCGGCCAGTGCCGCCTTGGCCGGATGGGCGGTGGTGGTGACCGTTTCGCCGGAACGGGCTCCGGCCACGTCCTTGATGCCGGCGATCAGGTAGCCCACCTCGCCGGGACCGAGCTCGTCGACGGGCACGGTCACCGGGGTCCGGATGCCGATTTCTTCGATCTCGTGGTTGCTGGCCGCCTGCATGAACCGCAGCCTGTCCGTCCCGACCAGCGTGCCCTCCATGACCCGGATCGAGCTGACCACACCCCGGTACTGGTCGTAGGCCGAGTCGAAGATGAGGGCCTGCAGGGGAGCGGTGGGGTCCCCGGTGGGAGCCGGGATCCGGGCGACGATGGCGTCCAGCAGCTCGGGGACACCCTCACCCGTCTTCGCCGAGATTCGCATGATCGCCGCCGAGTCGATCCCGAGGACCTGTTCGATCTCCGCCGCGCACCGGTCGGGATCGGCGGCGGGCAGATCGATCTTGTTGAGCACGGCCACGATCTCGAGATCGTTGTCGAGGGCCTGGTAGCAGTTGGCCAGCGTCTGGGCCTGGATGCCCTGGGAGGCGTCGACCAGCAGGACCGCCCCCTCGCAGGCGGCCAGCGATCGGCTGACCTCATAGCCGAAATCGACGTGCCCGGGGGTGTCGATGAGGTGGAGGGTGTGGTCACGCCAGGGCACCCGCACGTTCTGGGCCTTGATGGTGATCCCACGTTCACGTTCGATGTCCATCGAGTCGAGGTACTGCTCGCGCATCAGGCGCGGGTCCACGGCTCCGGTCAGCTCCAGAATTCTGTCCGACAGGGTCGATTTGCCGTGATCGACGTGGCTGATGATGGAGAAGTTGCGGATGCGGTCGATGGGAAGCACGGAACGGCCAGCGTACCCAAGCGACCGAGCGGGCCGTCCGCCACCTCCCCGCCGCCACGGGCACCGGCGGCCCGGCCGGACGCGGGTGGATGGCCGTGGATGGGAGGAGGGCGGGAGGGCTGCTATCCTCGGGGGCCTCCGGGACTGGGCCCTTGCCGGCCAGCCGGGGTCAGATCTCCGAACCGGAGGTGGCCGCTGCACGGCCCACCGCACCAGACCGTGCCACCGCACCAACCGTGCCAACCGCACCAGGACGACAAGGACCACCCGTGGCAAACATCAAGAGCCAGATCAAGAGGAACCGCCAGACCATCAAGCGCCAGGCCCGCAACAAGGCGGTGCGGTCCGAGCTGCGGACCCGCACCAAGCGGGCTATCTACGCCATCGACTCCGGGGCGGAGGACACCGACGAGTCGCTGCGGCTGGCCATCAAGCGGATCGACAAGGCTGCGGCCAAGGGCGTGATCCACAAGAACCAGGCGGCCAACCGCAAGTCGCGCCTGATGAGCCGGGCGGCACGGGCCGCCGAGGGCTGACCGCAGGCCGAGGGCCGGCGAGCCGCGTTCGGATCAGGCCGGGTAGTAGTAGAAGGGCTGGTCGCACCGGTAGCCGTGGGTCGGACCGTCCAACGGAGGGTCGTCGAGCCGCTGGTACTTCCCGTTCTCGATTCGGGCGATGATGTAGCAGTTGGTCGGGACCTTGCCCGCCGGGTTGGCGGGGCCGGTGAGATAACCGCCGGAGAACGACGTGATGTGCCGGAGCGCCTCCAGCTCCGAACCCCGGCTCGGATCAGGTCCGGCGGCCTTCAGGGCCTGGCTGAACAGCTCGGCCGACAACCAGCCGTACAGCGTGTACAGGTCGGCATGGAAGCCGGGCGAGGCTGTCTGCACCCACTTGAGGAAGGTGCTCACCGCCGGCAGCCCGGACGCGTCCTCGCCCAGGTAGAGCGCGGTGTTCTGCTCCATGTAGGCCCCGTCGATGGCGGCTGCTCCCCCCGAGTTGGGCACCAGCTCTTCGCTGTAGGTCGAACCTCCGAACACGATCACCGGGTGGAAGTCCTGCTGGTTGAGCGCCTGGACGACGGAGGCGGCGTAGTTCTCGGGCATCTGCTCCATGAAGAGGATCTTGACCCCGGCGTTCTTCATGTTGACGACGTACTGGGTGAAGTTGGTGGTGGAGATGTCGAAGGTCGGGTCGGCGATCACCTTGTACCCCAGGTGTTCCATGGCCGCCTTCTCCGCCGTCCATTTGACCTCGGCCGACGGCTCGTCGGCCACCAGCGCACCGGCATGCTTTACGGCATCGGGGAATTTCTTCTGGAAGTAGACCAGCGGCCCGAGGATCCACCCGTTGGGTGTCGGGGCCGGGCTGAACGAGTTGGGCAGCTCGGCGGTGGCCAGGTCGAGGGAGACGGTGACGTTGGGCACCTGGGGGTTGGCCTTGAGGACGACACCGCCGAAGCTGTCGAACAGCGAGAAGCTGCCCACCATGGCGAAGTCCTTCCCCACGTCCTCTTGTGTCTCGTCCTTGTTGGGGGCCCCGGCGTACTGGTCGTCGCTGCTGTCCACGATGATCCGGCGACCGTTGACGCCACCCGTCGAGTTCACGTAGTCGGCATAGGCCTCGGTCCCGACGGCGGCGCCCTTGAAGATCCCGTCCAGCAGGGTCGACACATTGCCCACTGTCACCGTCGAAGCTGTGAGGCCGGTGCGGTCGCTGAACGCCGACTTCGGGATGGCCGCCTTGGTCGATGAAGAATTATTGGCGGTCACACTGTTGGTCGACGAGCAGGCGGCCAGGGTGGCGGCCAGGACCACGACGCCGACCACTGACACCAGCCCGGCATGCCGGCGTCGAGTCTGGCCGGCCACGGGAACCGTTCCGTTCTCCAAGGTGGATTCCATGGTGATCTCTCCCCCTGTGTCGTGCAGCCCCTCTGTGTCGTGCAGCCCGCCGGCGAGTGCTCGCTCCGTCCCCTCCGGCCGACCCGATCGGTATGACTCTAGAGACTGCCGGCCCCTCCTGCCCGGCGGGCCACTCAGGTGGCCCCGGGCCCTCTCGGTCCGGGCCCTTCGTCCCGCTTGTGCATGGCGGCGACGCGGGAGCGCTCCATGTTGACGAACTCGCCCACGGCCTCGACGGTGACGACCCCGTTCTGGATGAGGTGCCCCCGGCTGTGGGTTCGGCGATGGTCCTGTTCGGTGACCCAGGCCTCGAACAATGCCGGCTGCGCGATCAGGGTGGGCTTCAGGTACCTGATCGAGAGGGTGACCGTGGGACCGGCGCCGGCGGCGATGACGTTGGCTGCGGTCAACATCATGTCGAACGCCCCGGCCAACACCGCGCCGTGCACACAGCCGGGCGCACCCTCATAGGCGGCGGTGAACTCGGCCCGTCCGATGGCCTTGGGTGGGTCGAACTCGATGACGATCGGCACCGCCACCGGGTTGCAGGCGCCGATGACCACGTCGAAGGGCATGGCCGCGGCCAGGGTGCGGGCGTCCCCGGGGCCGAGGTCGTGCTCGGAGAAGCGGGCCACCGGCACCGGGCCGCTCGCAGGCACGAAACCTTCGAGCTCATCGGCCAGCGACGCCGCCCGCCTGGCCGCCTCGGCCAGCAACCCGGTGGGCGCCATGGACGTCACCGTGACCGCCGTGAGCCGACGGACTGCCGCGGCCAGCTCCTCCCGGCCGCGGCTGCTCCACGGTCTGTCCACCGGACCGGACTCGGAAGCGGCCGGATCAGCCATCGTCGCCCCCGAATCGATCGAGGTAGGCCGAGTGACCGTCGAGGGACGACAGCATGGCGTCGGCGCTGCCCGACGGCACCCGAAGCACGACCTCACTGACTCCCTGGGCCTGGAAGTGGGCCAGTTTCTCGTCGGTGGGCACGGTGCCGAACGGGACCACCCGGATCCGGCCGGGGTCGCGGCCCCGGTCCTCGACGGCCCGGCGGAGCCTGGGCAGCGCTTCGGCCAGACCCGACCCCCCGATGGGCATCCATCCGTCGGCGTACTCGGCCACGGCCCCGAACACCGAGGGGTTGGACCCGCCGCCGACCAGCGTGGCGATCCGCGGCTGCTGGATGGGCTTGGGCCAGCTCCAGCACGGATCGAGGGAGACGTGGTCGCCGTGGAACTCCGCCTGGTCCTGCGACCAGAGGGCCTGCATGCACAGCACGTGGTCGCGGGCGATGTCGCGGCGGTCCTCGAAGGGCACGCCGTGATCAGCCGCCTCCTCACGGTTCCATCCGAACCCGATGCCGAGGACCACCCTTCCGCCGCTCAGGTGATCGAGGGTGGCGAGTTGCTTGCCCAGCACGATGGGATCGTGCTGGGCCACGAGCACCACTCCCGTTCCGAGCAGGATGCGCCGTGTGACCGACGCCGCGGTGGCCAGGGCGACGATGGGGTCGAGACTGCGTCGGTAGTCGTCGACCGACACGCCTTCGACCAACGCCGGTGGCCGGTCGGCCCGCACCGGGAGATGGGTGTGCTCCGGCAGGTACAGCGAGTGGAAGCCGCGGTCCTCCACCTCGCGTGCCAGGTGTGCCGGCGGCATGGCCAGATCGGTGAGGAAGGCGGTGATCCCGAGGCGCACGGGCCGTCAGCCGTCCAGGCCGGCGATGAGCTGCGCCCCCGGGTTGATGTCGGGATCGGCGAACAGCGCCGCGAACGCGGCCTCTTCACGGGCCCTGGCCTCAGCGATCTGGTGCAGACGCGGGGCCATCATCAACCGCTTGACCTCCCGGGTGGCGTGCGGTGCGAACGAGGCGATCCGGCGGGCCACGTCCAGGGTCTCGGCGAGCACCGTCCCCTCCGGGCAGACCCGGAGGGCCAGCCCCGCCTCCACGGCCTGGCCGGCATCGATCCACTCGGAGGCCAGGAGCATGGCCGACGCCCGCTGCCATCCCATCCGCTCCGGAAGCAGCCAGCTGCTGGCCGCCTCGGGTGGTACCCCCAGCTCGGCGAAGGGGGCACGCAACCGGGCCCGCTCGTCCATGAGGACCAGGTCCATGTGGGCCAGCAGGGTGCAGCCGAGTCCCACTCCCGCACCGTTGACGGCAGCCAGCAGGGGCTTGTCGAACGAGGCGACCACGTCCATCAGGCCCTGGAAGCCCGAGCCCGCCGCCGGTCCCCCGTCACCGGTGGCCATGGTGGCCATCTCGCGCAGGTCCTGGCCCGCGGTGAACGCCTTCCCGCGCCCGGTCACGACCACCGACCGGATCCCGTCGTCGGCCAGCGCGGCCGAGAGTGCCTCGGTGACGGCAACGTACATGGCGGTATCGAAAGCGTTGCGGACCTCGGGCCGATCGAAGGCGATCAACCTGACCCCGGCATCGTCTTCGACCTCGATCCGGCTCCCGCTCACGGGCGGACCACCTGGCCGCCGTCGACGTTGAAGACGTGGCCGGTGATCCACGAGGCCTCGTCGGACAGGAGGAACAGGCACATCCCCACCAGGTCCGAGGTCTCGCCCTGCCGCTTGAGGGCCAGGGAGGCGAGGATGGGCTTCATGAAGGCGTCGGGCACGACCGTGCGGGACGCCTCGGTGTCGATGGGACCGGGGGCGATGGCATTGGTGCGTATGCTCTGGCCGCCGAGCTCGTGGGCCAACTGCTGGGTGATCGAGTTGACGCCCGCCTTGGCCAGCCCGTAGAAGCCTGCGTACATGTACGCGGCCGTGGAGGACTGGTTGACGATGGCACCGCCCCCGCGGGCCTTCATGGCCGGATGGCAGGCGCGCACGCAGTTGAGAGCCCCGAGCATGTTGACCGACAGGAACCGGTTGAGGTACTCCCAGTCAACCGTGAGCAGCAGATCGAGCTGCATCCCACCGAAGATGGCCGCGTTGTTGACCAGGTAGTCGATGCCGCCGAACCGTTCGACCGTGCGTTCGGCCATGGCCCGCGCCGACTCGGGGTCGGCCACGTCCACCCGCATCGACTCGGCCCTCCCACCCGACGCTGCGATGGCCGCCGCCACCTCGGCCGCGTTGGCCTCGGCGATGTCGGCCACCATCACCGAGGCGCCCGCGACAGCCAGCGCCTCGGCGTAGGCCTGCCCGATACCTCCGCCGGAGCCCGTCACGATGGCCACCTTGCCGGTGAAGTCGAAACGGACCATCGGTCCGGATGTGGTCTCCGATCCGGCTCCGGTGGCGCTCACGAGCCCCCGGTCCGATTTCGCTTGGCGATTACCTTCTCGGCCACGGCGTTGACCCCGGTCGAGAGCGGCCACCCGATGTAGTGGGCCAGATGGACCACCGTCTCGCGCACCTGCTCCTCGGTCAGCTCACCCCGGTCGAGGGCCGACTGGAACTGGATCTCCACCAGCTGGGGCTGGCCCAGGGCGGCCAGCACTCCGATGGTCATCAACCGGCGGTCGCGGGTGTCGAGCTCCGGCCTGGTCCAGACCGCCCCGAAGAGGTGGTCGACGGTGAAGTCCACGTACGGTCCGGCGATCTCGTCGGGGTCGACGGAGAAGCCGTAGACCTCTTCCATCTTGGCGATGCCCCGCGCCCGGGGGGAGTCGGGGTCACGCCCGCCCCCGTCTCCACGTTGATCTGGTTGCTGCTCGCTCACGGTCGCCACCTTCCCCTTCACGCCGGTTCGGCGATGGACTTCGTCTCGAGGTACTCCTCGAAACCGGCGACGCCGGACTCGCGTCCCACGCCGGACTGCTTGTAGCCCCCGAAGGGCACGTCGGGGCTGAACCACAGGCCGCCGTTGATGCCGATGGTGCCGGTCCGGATCCGATCGGCCACCCCGACGGCGCGGTCACGGTCGGCGGACCACACCGACCCGGACAACCCGTAGCTGGAGTCGTTGGCCAGCGCCACCGCGTGGTCGTCACCGTCGTGAGGGATGACCACCAGGACCGGGCCGAAGATCTCCTCCTGGGCCACCCGGGCACGATTGTCGACGCCCACGATCAGCGTCGGCTCAACGAAGTAGCCACGGTCGAGGTCGGCGGGGCGGCCGCCACCGGTGACGAAGGCCCCACCTTCCTCGACAGCCAGCCGCAGGTAGCCCTCCACCCGGTCGCGCTGGCGGGCACTGATCAGGGGCCCGCAGATGGTGCCGGGGTCGGTGGGGTCGGCGGCCGGCAGCTTGGCCAGCACCTTGGCCGTGGACCCCACGGCCTCGTCGAACTGGCGCCGCGGGACGAGCAGGCGGGTGGTGATGGCGCAGCCCTGGCCGGCATGGGTGCAGACGGTGAACGCAGCTGTGGCCACGGCCCCCCGCAGGTCGGCGTCGTCCAGGATGACGAAGGCCGACTTGCCCCCGAGCTCGAGGAAGACCTTCTTGAGCGAGTCGGCCGCCGAGATCATCACCTGCTTGCCGGTGGCGGTGGAGCCGGTGAAGCTGATCTGGTCGACGCGGGGATCGCCTGACAGCAACGCGCCGACCGTGTGCTCGGAGGAGGGGACGATGTTGACCACCCCGGCGGGGATGTCGGTCTCCTCGGCGATGAGGCGCCCGAGCACGGTGGCGCACCACGGGGTGTCCGGCGCCGGCTTGAGCACCACGGTGTTGCCGGCGGCCAGGGCCGGGCCCAGCTTGGCCAGGTTGATCTGGTGGGGGACGTTCCACGGCGTGATCGCCCCCACCACCCCGGTGGCCTCACGTCGTACCCATCGATGGGAGGGGATACCCATGGGCGACGCATCCCCGAGGTCGGTCTCCCACTGGTAGGCCTCGGCCAGATCGGACACCCAGCCGAGGGACTCGACCGGCGCGTCGAGCTGGGCCGAGTAGGTCAGCGAGAGCGGAGAGCCCGTCTCGGCCACGGTCATGGCCCGGATGTCCTCGGCATGGTCGAGAAAGGCCGCCTGCAGCTGGCGCAACCCCCGGACCCGCAGATCCACATCGGTCGACCAGCCCGACTCGTCGAAGGCCCGCCGGGCCGCGACCACGGCGTCGTCGAGGTCCTCGGGCCCGCCGTCGGCCACCACCCCGATCGTCTCCTCGGTGGCCGGGTTGACCACGTCGAAGGTCCGCCCCGATCGCGACGTCCGGAGCTGCCCGTCGATGAGCATGCGCTCCTCACCCGTCGATTGGTTCCCCGAGCTCACGTGGGCATCCCTCCTACGCCGAAGATGTCGTCGCACTCCTGTTCGGTGAGCGCGGCCATGGGCAGCTCGACCTCCAACGACTCGGCCAGCTCGAGGGCGGCCCGGATGTCCTTGTGGGCCAGTGACGCCCCCGCCTGCATGGCACCCACCAGGCCCTTGTCGTCCTCGTCGGTGAACGGCGCCACGGTCGAGCGGAACATGAGCCGGGAGGCACCTCCGATGTGCACGTCGCTGGCCTTGACCACCTCGGCCAATTGCAGGAGCGAGATGCCGGCCGCCTCGGCCAGCCGCTGGCCCTCGTACGCGGCCAGCCACGAGCCGTAGGTGATCAGGTTGCGGGCCAGTTTGGCGGCCAGGCCGGTACCGAAGGGTCCCATGGTCACGGTCAGCGAGCTGACGGCGGCGAAGAACGGACCGAGCCGCTCGATGGCCGCCGGATCGCCCCCCACCATGCAGACCAGGTCGCCGGAGGTCGCCGCCGCCGGCCCGCCGGTCACCCCGCAGTCGAGCACCGTCACCCCGAGGGCGGCGGCCTCGGCCCCGACGGCCTGGACACACGGTGCCGAGATGGTGCTCACGACGACGAAGACGGTGCCGTCGCCGGCCGCGGCCAGGCCTCCGCCCGGTCCGCTCAGCACACCGTGGACCTGCTCGTCGTCGACCACCGCCACCACCACCACGTCGGAGCGGCCGGCCAGGTCCGCCGCCGAGGACGCCACCTCCGCCGTCTCCGCGTACCGGGCCGTGGCCTCGGGCCGAACGTCGCACACCACGAGGGGGAACCCTTCACGGAGCACGCTGGTGGCCACCCCGTTGCCGATGGCGCCGAGGCCGATGACACCGACGGTCGGCAGGGAGGCGGTCCGCTCGCCACCTGATGGGTTCTGGCTCGCCACGTTGGTCCCCCTGTCGGTCGTTCGATCACCCGGCCCAGCAGCCGCGGCCCTGTACTTGGACAGCTGTCCAGACTATAGTCCAATGCTATGAGCGACACCAACGCCGAACCGGTGGCGGCCGGGCCGGGCCGATGAGCGAGCGCGTCGCCGTCCTCGACGGCGGAGCCGGGGGTGCCAACGACGGATACGGGAACGACGGACACGGGATCGAGGCCACCCGGCGGCGTCTCTCACCGCGTCAGGCCGAGGTGGTGGCCCAGCTGGTGCAGGCCACCGTGGACGAGGTCGAAGAGGTCGGCTACGCCGGGTTGACGGTGCGCAACGTGGCCCGCCGGGCCGGGGTGGCCCCGGCCACCGCATACAACTACTTCAGTTCCAAGGACCATCTGTTGGCCGAAGTGCTCTGGCGCGGCCTGCAGGCACTGCCGGCCGTGGACGCAGACGCCGGGCGGTCGGTGCACGACCGGGTCGCCGACGCGGTGCGGGCCATGGTGCTCCTGACCACCGAGAGCGCAGCCCTGGTCGATGCGTCCACCCAGGCGCTGTTGAGCAGCAATCCGGACGTCAAGCACCTTCGCGACCTGATCGGCAACCAGATCCACCGCCGGTTGGCCGCGGCCGTCGGTCCCGGGGTCGATCCGATGGTGGTGCGGGTGCTGCAGACCTCTTTTTCGGGAGCGCTCCTCGAGGCCGGAACGGGCCACCTGTCCTCCATGGAC
>JBEKIU010000024.1:0-30796 GCA_050011635.1 Acidimicrobiales bacterium | reverse complement strand
GACCGAGCGGACCAACGTGGCGAAGTCGGGGTACCGCCCGGCCACGGGCACGTCGAAGCCACCGGATCCGGCGGCGGTGACGCCGGAGTCGACCAGGCCGAACGGGATCCGCAGGTGCTGTGCCAGCCTCCCGTCGGTGCGGGGTTGGTCACCGATCATCACCACCGATCCGTCTCCGTCGGCGAACCCGAAGCGAGCCTTCATCAACGCGGCCATCGGTTCGTGGGGCTTGCCTGCGATCTCCGGGCGCACGCCGGACGCCGTCGCCACTGCGGCCAGCAGCGCCCCGGCCCCGGGCATCAGCCCCGCGGGCGTCGGATGGGTCGGGTCCTCGTTGGTGGCCACCAGCCGTCCCGACGAGCGGGCCACCGTTGCCGTGGCGGCCAGGATGTCGAAGTCGAACGACCGAGTCCAGCCGACGACCGCGGCGTCGGCCCGTCCACCGTCGGCAACGGCAACGCCGCGGGCGTCCAGTGCCTCGAGCACCCCGGCTTCGGCCAGGACCTTCACCGACTGCCCGGGCTGGAGAAGCGAGGCCGCCGCACCGGCCGAGCTGATCAGGTCGGCCAGCGACGTGGCCACCCCGAAGGCATCCAGGCGGGCCAACAGCTCGCCGGTGGTCGGGGCCGAGTTGTTGGTGGCGAAGACGACCCGCACGCCCCGCGACCGCAGTGTGGCGATCGCCTGTCGGACGTCGCCGATGGGCTGGCCGGACAGCCAGACGACGCCGTCGAGGTCGACGATCCACAACGTCGCCGCCGCGAATGCCGCGGTGGAGGCCGGTCGGACCGACTCCTGGCGGTTCATTCGGTGGAGCGGTCGGGGGATCCCTGCTCGTGCGAGGTCACCTTGGGTGGCTTCCGGGTCCGGCGAGTGGAGGCGGCCAGTTGGTCGGCCGACTCGAGCACCCGGGAGATCAGCCCCGCCAGATGGGAGAGTGGTTCACCGGCCTCGGGCGGCCGGTCCTGGGCCGAGGTGGGCACGGTCGTGGCGGTGGGCACGGTGGGATCGTGTGGCACGGTCGTGGCCGTGGGCCCGTTGGCATCCGTGGCGATGACATCGTGTGACTCGGCCGAAGGAGCCATCGGCCGAGCGCTCAGATCGGCGATGCGCTCCCCGGTCACCTTGGCCGCCCGCTCCCAATAGGAGCGGAACATCCCGATGTCGAAGGCACCGTCTCGCACCCGGGCCTGGTCGAGCAGGCGGGCCGGAGGGTCCTTCAGGTCGTGGACGATCCGCAGGGCGGCGAGGCCGCGGAGCGCGTACCAGGTGGGGTCGATCTCCCACCAGGTGAAGCCCTGTCGAGCCGAAGCGGGCAGGTAGTGGTGGTTGTTGTGCCATCCCTCGCCCCCGGTGATCACCGCGATGATCATCGAGTTGCGGCTGGTGTCCGGGGTGGCGAAGCGCCGCCGGCCCATGAGATGGGCCATGGAATTGACCAGGAACGTACCGTGCCAGAGCAGGACGGTGGACAAGAAGAACCCGATGACCAGTCCACCCCATCCCCCGACGAGGAAACAGGCGATGGCCAGGAGCCACGGACCGATCCACGACGTCCTCTCGACCAGCCGGAGCTCGGGACAGGCGGCGAAGTCCTTGATCGCGCTCAGGTCGGTGTCCTTGTACTTGGTCGACAGGATCCAGCCCACGTGGCTCCACCAGAACCCGTCCCGGGGAGAGTGCACGTCCTCGTCGAGGTCGGTATACCGGTGATGGAGCCGGTGGTGGCTGGCCCACCACAGGGGCCCCTTCTGCAGTGCGGTCGTCCCCCCGAAGGCCATGAGGAACTGGGCGGCCCGGCTCATGCGGTAGCTGCGGTGGGAGAAGTACCGGTGGTAGCCGGCGGTGATGAAGAACATCCGGCTCAGGTACAAGACGGCACACAGCACCCAGTCCTGCCAGGTGACCACCACGAAGAACGCGGCCAGGGGGACGAGATGGGCCACCAAGAACGGGACGGCCGCCACCCAGTCGGTCCTGTCGACGGACCCGTCCACCGGATCGGGGTTCGAGGTGCCTGTCGGCACGGTCGCGGCTGCGGTCATGGGCGAACGCTGTCGCCTACCGACGACAACGCGCCCATGGTACCTGAACGGTCGGAGCCGGTGGCCTGGCCAGGGAGCAGTCCGGTGGCCCGCACGTCACCCGGGGACGAACAGGTCACCGTCGGAACCCTTGGTCACGGAGATCGGGGTGAGTCCACGAGTGGCCGGACCCCTGATCACGTCGCCGGTGCCGGCGTCGAACTCGGAGCCGTGGCACGGGCAGGCGATGAGCTGCGCGGAACGCTGGTACGCCACAGTGCATCCGGCATGGGGGCAGATGGCGTCGAAGGCGACGAAGTCGCCGGCCGTCCGCTGGATGACGAGTGACGGGTCGCCGGAGGCCGGGTCGGTGAACGTGGCCGACCCACCGACCGGAACCCCCGATGACGGCCCGATGGCGGTCCCCGACGGGGCGGCGCCGGCGGTGGTGGTCGGACTCCCCGAGGCCGCGGTGGTGGTCGGACTCCCCGAGGCCGCGGTGGTGGTCGGACTCCCCGAGGCCGCGGTGGTGGTCGGACTGGTCGGGGTCGCAGACAGCGGCTCAGCCCCGCCGCCACCGGCGGCGGTGGATGTGCCGCCGACCAACCGCCCGACGGCGGCGGTGACGCCGCCGGTCACGACGACGAACGCGGCCACCACACCGGTGACGGCACCGGCCGACAGGACCGCCCGCCGGGGTAGGGCGCCCGGCCGGGCCGGCAGGCCTGGCTGTCGGTTGGCCAACCAGGTGTCAACCGCGGGGGCGCCGGCCGCGCCGGCCAGGGCCAGCGGGGTCCAGGCGAAGAAGAAGACGATGTCGGAGCCGGTGAAGTACGGGGACGAGTGGAAGCTCACGGTGAGGAACAGCCCGAAGGACAGGGCCATGCCCGCCACTGCGGCCACCCGCATCAGCAGCCCCACCACAACCCCCACCCCGATGGCCACCTCGCCCACGGCGATGACCAGGCCGACGGCTGAGGAGATGGGCACCAGATGGCTGATCAGCGCATGGATGGGGCTCGAGCGGGCAGCCCCGACCAGCTGGGCGCGGATCGACGTGGGGCTGGTGGTGTCGAGGAACTGCGGATTGGCCAACTTCTGGAGGCCGGCGTAGAAGAAGGTGATCCCGAGGAACAGCCTGAGGGGAACCAGGAACCAGCCGGTGGCCACCGTCCCGTCCGGCCCGGTGACCGACCACATGCCCACAGAGTCGGCGGATCCACCACTCACCGTCTTTCCCTCATGCCCGGGCACGTTACTGGTTACGTCGGAGGAAGAGACATCGTTCAAATCGGCCGCGGTGCGCCGTGACCACGCCGGTGGCGTGCCAGCATGGTCGGATGGAGGGAGTGTCGGTGGCGCCGTCGGGCCCTGGGTCCCCCGACGAACCCGGTGTCGCAGTCGACGTGCTGACGACCGAGGAGAACCCGGAGGCCATTTCGGTCGAGCTCCCCCCGGTGTCCGGCACCCACCACTACATGCCGGCGCTCGACGGGTTGCGGGCCCTGGCCGTGGCTGCGGTGGTGGCCTACCACTTCGGCTTCCACTGGGCCGATGGCGGCTACCTCGGGGTCGACTTCTTCTTCGTGCTCTCCGGCTTCCTCATCACCGGGCTGCTGATCGGCGAGTGGGACAGCCGACGCACCATCGGTCTCCGCTCCTTCTGGTTCCGGCGGGCCAGGCGGTTGCTGCCCGCCGTCATGCTGCTCCTGATCGTCCTGTCGATCTATTCGCGACTCGGCGGGCCCAACATCGTCGAGTCGACGTTCAAGGCGGACGGCATCGCCACGCTCTTCTACTACGCCAACTGGCACTTCATCTTCACCCACCAGTCGTACTTCACCCAGTTCGAAGTCCCCTCGACGTTGCGCCATACGTGGTCGCTGGCCATCGAGGAGCAGTTCTATCTGGTCTGGCCTCTGCTCATCCTGGTCGGGTTACGTTTCGGTCCGCACCGGGGCCGGGCCGCTCCCCGTCACTCCGTGGCGAGATCACGCGGGCTCCCGAGGCCGATGGCGTTCTGGGCCACCGTGGCCCTGGCCGCGGCGTCGGCGTCGTGGATGATCGTGCTCTACCAACGCGGTCCGGTGGCCAACCTGTCGCGCGTCTACTACGGCACCGACACCCGCGCCTTCGAGTTGCTGATCGGTGCCGCGCTGGCCCTCGTGGTGACAGGAAGGCCCGACCACTCCGCCGGTACCCGGCGCCTGCTCCACCTCCTGGCGCCGGTGGCCGCCGTCGCCCTCGGTGCGCTGTGGGTGACCGCCGGTGACGACAACGAGAACCCTTCGGCCTGGATGTTCCGGGGCGGTCTGGTGCTGGCCGGGCTGCTGGCCGCGGTGGTGATCGCCGGGGTGGCCCAGCCCGATGCCGGCGGCTTGGGGCGGCTCCTGGCGGTCAGACCGCTGCGCTGGGTCGGCGGGATCTCCTACGGGATCTACCTGTGGCACTGGCCCGTCTACGTGCTGATGACCGATGTCACCACCGGGCTCGACGGGTCGGGGCTGCTGGTGGCGCGGCTGGCCGCCACCCTGGGCGCGGCGACCACCAGCTTCTATCTTCTGGAGCGACCGTTCCGGCGTCACCAGTGGAAGGGCTGGACCTTCCTCGGCGTGATGGTGCTGGCCGCCGCGGCCACCCTGTCGGCCCTGCTCCTCAGCCCTCCCCCGGCCGCGCCGTCGGCGGTCACGGCGCAGGGATCGTCGGCGGTGGCCGTCGTCTCCCCCACCGCGGTTCCACGTCCGCTTCCCCCTCCCATCGACCTCCCGGCCGGCCGGATCCCCTCGAATGCGGATCCGTTGCGGGCGATGACCGTCGGCGACAGTGTCATGGTCGACGGCGAGGTCGGGATACAGGCGGCGCTGCAGGCCACCGGGGTGGTGAAGGTGACCACCCACGGGTTCCCGGGATGGGGCCTCGTCAACGACACGAACTTCAAAGGCGATCTGGCCGGGGCCGTGGCCGAGGACCACCCTGAGGTGATCCTCATGATGTGGTCGTGGGACAACGCCTTGGCCAAGGAGGACCCGGTCACCTTCCGGAAATTACTGACCGAGGCCATCGACGTGATGCTGGCCCCGGGCGACGGTGTCGACGGGATCGCCATCCTCCAGTTCCCGAAGGTCGGCCCCAACGACGCCATCATCGACCCGGCCCAGCGCCAGCAGGCGGAGGAGTCGGCAGAGACCAACCGTCAGGCCTTCGACCGCATCGTCTCCGCCCTCCCCTCCCAGTACCCGGGTCGGATCACCTATCTGCCGGTGGCCTCGTCCCTCGAGGTGAACGGCCAGTTCTCGCCTTGGCTGCACACCACCGACGGCGGCTGGATCCGGGCCCGCAAGACCGACAACGTCCACCTGTGCCCGGCCGGCGCCGCCGTGCTCGGCGCCGCCGTCACTTCCGAACTCTCCCCCATGTTCCACCTCCCCCCGCCGGCCCCGGGATGGATCAACGCCGGGTGGACCGACGACCAGGGCCGGTTCGGGCCGAACGGGGTCTGTCCGAACGACCAGCCGCCCCCCGGGTCGGGTTGAGGACTGGGGGGTCCACCCTGGTGACGGGGCGGGAAGGGTGGTCACGCCGGTGACGCCGGTGACGAGTCCCGATGGGCCCCCGCCGATCGCCGGCTGTACCATGGCCCCCGTGGACCAGGTGGCCGTCGTACCCAGCGGGAGGACCGCGGCACCGCGCCGGTCGAAGTACGACGAGGCCATGCGTCGCCTGCTCCGGGTGCCGAGTGACCAGACGCCCATCGACGAGTCCGAGACCCACCGGATCTTCAGCGCCTCCATCTTCCTCTCGGCCCTGCGCTGCCTGCTCAGCTACATCGTGCTGCCGGTGGTCCTTCCCGCCATCGGCGTGGCCCGGGGGGTGGGGCCGGCCATCGGGATCCCCATCGGCATCCTGGCCCTGACCTTCGACTATCTGGGTATCAGGCGGTTCTGGTTGGCCGACCACCGTCAGCGCTGGGCCTTCACCGCCCTCTACGCGGTGGTGGGCAGCATGGTGCTGGCCCTCGTGGTCATCGACGTCGTCAGCGTCCTGCACTGATCGGGCCCGCCCGGTAGCGATCCGGTCGCCGACCGGTCGCGACGCAACCGCGCCGGACAGCGGACCACCCGCCATGGGGTTGACTGTCCCGGGGGCCAACAGCCGCCTCAAGGGGGGCCTCCCGATTGTCGATAGCTCAACGGATGAGCAAGCCGACGACGGACGCGCCCGCCGCGTACAAGGATGATGCCCTGGTGATCCGGGGACTGGTCGTGCTCGCCCTGGTCTGGGGCGCCGCCTACCTGGTTTGGAGGGCGGCCGATACCGGACACGGCGCTCAGCCGGTCATGTTCTTCGTCCTGTTGGCGTGCGAGCTGTTCGGTTGGACCATGCTGGCCTCCTTCGCCTTTCTGGCTTGGCGGGTCCCCATCTCGTCCCGGCCTGCCATCGAACGACGGCCGACCGTCGATGTCTTCGTCTGTACCTACGACGAGGGGTTGGACATCCTCGTGGCCACCCTGGTGGGCTGCGACCGGATCACCTATCCCCACACCACGTGGGTCCTCGACGACGGCCACCGTGACGAGGTCGCCGACCTGGCCGGACGGTTCGGAGCGCGCTATCTGACCCGCTCCACCAATGAGCACGCCAAGGCCGGCAACATCAACAACGCACTGGGCCACACCGACGGGCAGCTGATCCTCGTCCTCGACGCCGACCACGTCCCCCAACCCGACATCCTCGACGCCACGGTCGGCTACTTCGACGATGCCTCGGTGGCGCTGGTCCAGACACCTCACGACTTCGGCAACCACGACTCCTTCCAGCACTTCGAGACGGGCCGCCACGATCAGAGCATGTTCTTCGAGGTGATCATGCCGGGCAAGGACCGCCACGACGGGGCCTTCTGGTGTGGTTCCGCCACCGTCATCCGCCGCCAGGCCCTGGAAGGGATCGGCGGGATCGCCACCGAGACGGTGGCCGAGGACTTCCACACCACCATCCGGTTGCACGGCCAGGGCTGGCACACCCGCTACCACGACGAGACATTGGTCCAGGGACTGGCCCCCCACGACCTGGCCACCTTCCTCCTGCAGCGCGACCGCTGGGCCCGGGGCAACCTCTCGGTGCTGCGGACGGCGGAGAATCCACTCATCGCCCCGAAATTGACCATCAAGCAGCGGGTCAGCTACCTGTCCTCCCTGTTGGCCTACTTCGTCCCCCTCCAGCGTCTGGCCATGCTGGCCGTGCTGGTGGCCATGCTGGTCAGTGGCCGCCTTCCCCTGCACGCCACCCTGTGGCAGTTCTGCGTGTTCTGGCTCCCCTGGATGGCGCTGAACCTGGCCGCCTCGGCGCTGCTGTGCCGGGGTCAGGCCAGCCTGTGGGACGGTGCCTATTCGAACTTGCTGACCACCGAGATCTTCACCCGGGCCGCCTTCGTGCTGGTGCACCCGTTCCGCACCTCGTTCAAGGTGACCCCGAAGGACGGCATCGACGACGGCGGCTGGTCGGCGGCCAGGCAGCTCCGGCTGGTCCTGGTGATGGCCGGGATCCTGGCCGCGGCCGTCGTGGCCCGTGTCCTGGCCCTGCTGGGCCTCCTGGCGCTCCCCGCCCTCGGCGGGCTGGCCGTGGTGGCCGGGATCTCGTTCGCCGTCTGGGAGCTGGTGGTCGTGGCCGCCGCCCTGTGGAGGGTCACCCGCCGCCATCAGGTCCGCCGCCACTACCGGGTTCCGGTGGAGGTGGCCGGTGTGGTCGGGGGCACGCTCGTCCGGGTGGTCGACCTCACGCCCGGCGGCGCCGGGATGATCGGATCCCATCCCTTCGAGGTGGGAGCAGAGGTGGACCTCCGGCTGGACCTCCCGTCGGTGGCCGGCGAGATCCGGGTGGTGCGGGTCGTCTTCACCGTGTGCTCGAGCCGACCGGCCCCGGGCCTCGGTTGGCGGATGGGGGGCACCCTCTTCCCCGCCAGTGACGCCGATGGAGAGGCGCTCATCGAGCACTGCCACGTGGTCAGCTCCCGCTCCCGTTTGACCGATGCCGGTCGGCTGGTACCCGGTGGGCCGGCGGCGCCTATCGGTGGCCGGGAGGAAGCTGTCGCAGAAGAGGCTGGCGCAGAGGAGGCACCTCGGCGCCGGACGTCAGCGGGCGCCTGACGGCCGCGGTTACCCGGCGGGTTGGCGCCAGTCGGGGTGGAGCCCGTGGGTGAGGGCGAGCTTCAGGGCCTTGACCGTCTGGCCGTTGTCCACTGCTTCGGGGTGGTCCACCAGCCAGGCGATGGCCGCTCCAGGTGCGGACGGCGGTGCTCCCGAATAGTGGCCGACCAGTCCGAGGGCGTCGGCATTCAGGAGCTGGCGTTCGGTGTCGACGTAGCCCGGGTCGACGTTGTAGGCCCGGATCCCGCGGTCCCCGAGCTCCACCGCCAGGAGCGGAGCGAACCGGTGGAAGGCGGCCTTGGACGCGGCATAGGCCAGGCCCCAGCCACCCCGGCCCACCGGGCCCGGCGGATCGGCGGTGGCCGTGTGCGATGTCACGTCCACGATGGTCCCCCGACCGCGCTCGAGCATGCCGGGGAGCACGGCCTGGACGAGCACCAGATTGGCCACCACGTTGGCGGCCAACTTGGCCTCCATCTGCTCCACGCTCAACTCGACGACGGGGACCATGCTTCCGGGGCCGGTGTCGACTGCGTTGTTCACCAGCAGGTCCACGCCGCCCCAGACGGTGACGACTCGGTCCACGGCGGCGCGCAGCGCGGCCCGGTCGTGGAGGTCGGCCACCAGTGGGAGGGCGCGCCGGCCGGCCCCGAGGACCAGGTCGGCCGTGGCCTCCAAACTGCCGGGCAGGGCGCGTCCGCCACCGGTGTCGGAGTCGTCGCGGCCTTCGCCCTCCCGGAGGGTGCGACCGGTGAGGGCCACATCCCATCCGGACCGGGCCAGGGCCACGGCGGTGGCCTTGCCGATGCCGCGGGTGGCGCCGGTCACCATGGCCCGCTTCGGTACATCCCCGTCCGGCATGCGGAGGTGTCTAGCAGACGAGACCGCCGCATCGTGGTCCCACCCGTCGCTCAGGGGCGCTCCGTGCCGGCGTGCAGAACGCACGAGGCGGCTGCCTCGATGGCGCTGGTCCCGTCGTAACCCAGCCCGGTCAGGCACCGCGACAGGTCGTCCGTGGACGGAGGCTGCCACCGCCGGGCACGGTCGACGCCGGTCCACACCCAGGCGTCGGCCTGTTGGACGGGGAGCGTCCCCGTGGCCGCCGTCATCAACGCCGCCGCCGCGGTCACCGAGCGGATGCGCTCATAGGCCGGCAGTCGAGGCTGGTCGGGGACGACCACCATGGTGACCCCCCATCCGTGCAGGGCCTGCCGCGTGGCTACCGCATCCGGGCCGGTGATGGCCTGGGTGGGGCTGAAGAAGAAGGTTGCGTCGGTGATGGCCGACTGGCCGGCACGCTCCGCCCCGGCTCGCGCCAGTACCCCGGCGGGCCCACCCTGGCCGACCATGGAGAAGGCCATCTCGTCGACGGCCTGCCAGGTCATGGCCGTCTGGGTCACGGCGAAGGGCGCCGGGAGGATGAGCAGCACCTGCCGTCCGTGCAGATGGGGTGCCACCGTCTTGAACCAGGTGGGGACGAGCACGGGCTGGGTCGTGAAGGGAAGGCCGGCCGAGAGGTAGACGCCGGACGGGACCAGCACCACTGCGGCCACGATCGTAGCCACAGCCGCGGCCACCCGTCGGCGCCAGACAGCTTGTGACTCCTCGGCCCGGGCGTGCCTGGCCCGGTGTCGACGCCCGGCCACGGCGGTGTGGCAGTGGTCGATGATGACAGCCGACGACACGGCAACGGCGAGATAGGTGATGAGCACGAACCGCCCCGGCGTGATGTTCTCGAACAGCGGCAGGTGGACGAAGGGCTGCCAGGGTAGGAAGTACCTGTGCCTGGCCCCGAGCGACAGCACCGCCGACACCACGGCGACGGCGTCGAACAGCCACAGCCTCCGGTCCCGACGCCAGACGACGGTGCCGACGACGACGACGGCCACGGCTCCGATCCCGACGTACTGGGACGACAGGATCGGCCCCTGGCTCCCCCCCACCACCCGGCTCATGGCCGACCCGAAGAAACCGGTCGAGAGGGCCGGCGCGGAGAGCACGAAGTCGCGCACCGCGTTGCCGCCGTAGCCGGCATCGTGGGGCGGCCACACCGGGCCCGACAGATGGGCCGGACCGGCCAGGGCGAACCATGTCGGGTAGGCGAGGAGTGCACCGGCGGTGACCGCGGCGGCGCCGAGGCCGACGCCGACATGGCGGGCGGCCTGCCCGACGACGGCCGGGCGCGACAGGGCGGCGTAGACGACCACCATGACGATCCCGATGCCGGCCGCCATGGCCATGATCAACAGGACCTCGGTGCCGATGAAGAACTGGACCGCGACGAGCAGCCCGAGGAGGAGGCCCGTCACGGCCGGTGGCCGGCGCCGACGGACGATCAGCTCGTCGAGGCAGGCGACCACCAACGGGGGGACGAAGGCCATGCCCAACATCAGGTGGGCGTCGGCCAGACTGACCAGGACGAAGGGCGAGAAACCGTAGAAGAGGCCGCCGAAGAACGAGGCCGGGGCCCACGACACCCACCGTTGCAACAGGACGAACATGGCCGTGGCCGACAGGGCCGGGGCCAGGGTGAGCGCCACGTTCAAGGTCGCAACGGGGCCGAAGAGCCAGGTGACCGGAGCCAGGGTCACGCCGATGGCCAGCTCGCTGGTATTGGCGGGCAGGTTGACGCCCCCGGGAAAGCCGACCGCGGTCGTGTAGAACGGGCTGAGCCCGTGGGAGAGGGCGTAGGCCGGCCACTCGATGAACCAGGTGAACAGCGACGTGTCGCCGCACCCACAGGTCGTCGTCGACGTCGGATGCCCCGTCCACACGTTCCACCACAGCAGGAGTGCCAGCACGAGGTAGGCCCCGCCGGCCACCAGGAGGGCACGCATCCGGTGGGAGGATCCGGGGCCCCGGTCGGTCGTCGAAGGGTCGGTGCTGGCCGGCGGTCGACCCGGAGCGGGCAGGCCCGCGGGCTGGGCGCCGGCTGTTCGCACCCCTGTGGCCGTCATGGCGCCGCCGGGTCCGGTGCAGTCGTCAGGGCCATCGCCCGGGGGGCTCCGTGTCCATGGACCAGGGATTGTACGGTACCGGCGATGGGGTGACCCGGTCCCCGCCCACCCCCGGCATCGGCCCCGGTGGACGGGACCCGCGCAGGATCCGGGCCCGCTGGCCCGTATCCTCTGGGCCATGGCAACACCGCGTTCGGCCACGGGACGTCTCCGAGGTCCACGGGCCGCGTCCGCCGTCGGCATGGCCGCCGAGATGACGCTCGGGGCTCTGCTGCTGGGGCTGTCGGCCCTGGCCGGTCTCGTCTTCGTCCACCGTCCGTGGCCCAATCGGCTGGATGTGTGGGGCGACCAGGTGCTGCCGCTCGACGCCGGCTCGCGCTGGGCTCACGACCTCGTGACCCTCGGTTCGTTGACCGCGCTCGTCGTGGGTGTGGTCACCGTGTTCATCATCGGTGTCCTGCGCGACTGGGTCCGCGCCTTGGCCTGCGCGGTGGCGCCGGTGGCCGCCGTCCTCGTCGTCCAGGATCTGGCCAAGCCTCTCGTGGGCAGGCACATCGGTCTCACCGGCGGTTCGTCGTACCCATCGGGCACGGTGGCCGCGGTGGCCGCCCTGGCCGTGGCCTTCACCCTGGTCATGCCCACGTTGCTCCGACCGTTGGTCGCGCTGGCCGGGGCCGCGGTCACCGTGGGCGTCAGCGCCGCGGTCATCGTGCTGCGCTGGCACTACCCCACCGACGCGCTCGGTGGCATCGGGGTGGGCGTGGGATCCGTGCTCTTGGTCGACGGGCTGGCCCACGTCCCCTGGGTCGTGGCCGCACTGTTCCGCCGTGACCGGCCGGAGCGTCGCGTCGAGATGCGCCAGCACGCCAGTCTGGCCTGACCGGCGGGGCGGCCAGACCCAAGTGGGTCGATGGGCTAGAACTGTTCGAGACGATTCGAGTCGTCCGGGTGCCGACCGGCGCCGGCAGCGTGACAGCGCTGACAGCGAGCGTTCATTGGAGGCCAGGCCATGGGATTGATGGACAAGGTGAAGGCGCAGGCGACGGTACTGGCCGACAAGGCGCAGACCGGCGTGCAGCAGGGCCAGACGAAGCTCCAGGAGATGCAGACGGGCAAACAGGTCGACCATCTACTGCGGGAGCTCGGTGCCTACGTGTTCTTGAGCGAGCGGGGGCGTGCCCAGCCCGACGGCGAGGCCAGGGTGGCCACCATCATGGGCCAGCTCGACGCTCTCGAAGCGGCCGGCACCGCGGTGACCGTCACCAACGATCCATCGGTGGTCCCGGCCGCAGGGGCCGTCCCCCAGCCGCACGTGGAGCCCGAGCCGGGCGCGGCTCCTCCCCCGCCTCCCCCCGATACTCCGTCCCCCACCGGAAGCACGATCCCGAAGTCGGGCGGTGGCCTCCCGGGCCAGTAGCGGGGACGGAGGCCGATCGGCGGATCGATCACTCCCGGAGCAGGACCAGGTACACCCCGGCGAAGAAGAGGGCGAGCGCCACCGCGGTCCACACGTAGAGGAGCACCGATGCCAGGGCGTCAGCGGTGACTGCCTCGACGAGGAGGAGCACGGTCGAGGCGATCAGGAGCGTCTTGCCCCAGCGCCGGGTCTTGTCGCGGGGGGTGGAGGAAAGCGCCACACCGTCCGGACCGATGCCGGGGACGCCTTCCACCGACGTCCCCTCCAAGAGGTCGGCGGCGATGTGCTCGAGACCGAGGGACGTGGCCACGGCGACGCCCAGCCCGGGGCGTTCGATGACCAGCTCCTGAATCCGGTGGACGTAGGCCCTGCCCCTCGGAGTCCCGGCGGCACCGTCGGTCTCCGCCCCGGCGCGCAGCTCCTCGGCGGTGCGCAGCACCAGCTCGGGTTCGTCGCGTTCCAGTTCCCGCGCCGCGGCGAACGTGCCCTCGACCCTCAGCACCCGTTGTCGATCGTCGGTCAATCGATCGTGCCTTTCCCGCCAGCCGGGGCCATCGGCAAACCCTAAGCCGCGATGGCCGGTCGAGCCGGTCGGCCCGGCTACTCCTCGGCCAGTGCTTCGAGCACCGGCACCCGGGCTGCCTGGCGGGCCGGGAGGACACCGGCCACCACACCGACGATCACGGCCAGCACCACGTAGACGATGAGGGTCGGCCAGGGGATGGCCAGCCTGGTGAGCCCGTCGGAGGTCAGGGAGCGCTGCAGGGTCCAGGCCCCGATCAGTCCGAGTGCCGCCCCGACCAGTGCACCGAGCGCGGCGATGATGGCCGACTCGAGGCGCAGGGCGGAGCCGAGCTGACGGGTGGACGTCCCGACCGCTCGGAGGAGGCCGATCTCCCGCACCCGCTCGGTCACCGACAGCATGAGGTTGGTGACGATACCGAGATACCCGATGATCAACGCCAGCAGCGAGAGCACGGCCACCAGGTCGATCTGGCGATTGATGGCCTGATCCTGCACCGCCTGCACCTGGGCCGGGTTCGATACCGCCACTTCTGGATAGCCGGCCAGCGACCGGGCCACGGCGGCCCGGGTGGCCGATGCGCCGGCCCCGGGAGCCCCGTCGACGAACACGATCGAAGGGGGCAGATCAGGATAGACACCGGCGAGCGTGGCCGCCGAGAAGAGGAACCCGCCGTAGTAGCCCAGGCTGTCGAAGAGGGCGGTGATCGGGCGCAGCGAGCGGGTCGCGGCATCGGCTCCGTCCTGGGCGGGGAACACAAAGGAGAGCACCTGGCCCAGATGCCAACCCCGACCTGCGGCCAATGACTGCTCGACGGCAACGCCCCCGGTGCGCAGACCGCCGAGCCTCCCCTGGACCTGGCCGAGGCCGACCATGCGGGTGAAGTTCGACAGGTCGACGGCCGCGCCCCAGTCCGTGCCGTGGCCGTCCACATGGAAGGTCAGGTACGACATCGGCGACACGGTGAGGTCGGGCTCGGCCCGCAGGCTGGTCACGACGCCGGGGGGCATCGGCTGGACGACGCCGGGCCCGCCCGACGCCGGGCCCGACCCGGCCGCGGTCAGGACGTCATCGGAGCGGACGGTCTGGCCGAGCTGCTGATCGGCCGAGGCATGGGCCGAGCTGGCGATGACGGCCAGGGCGCAGATGAGGGCCACGCCGACGATGACCGAGGCGGCCGACGCCGCCGTCCGCCGCGGGTGCCGCACCGCGTTCTGGCGGCCCAGGGAGCCGGCGAAGCCCCACAGGCGGGCGATCGGCCATCCGAGGAACGCGGCCGAGGCCGCCACCGGGGCCTGGCCCATGCCCGCGACCCCGAGGACCACCAGCACCAGCCCGGCGACCACCAAGGCCGGCGCCGGGGCCACCAACCCGACGACGACCAGAGCGCTCCCGAGGAGTGCGAACAGCGCGGCGACCGGCCGGCGGACGGGGTGGGACATGGTTCCTTCCGACACCGGATCCTGGCGCAGGGCCACCAGCGCCGGAACCCGCGCCGCCTGCTCGGCCGGGATGACCGACGCCACCACGGCCACGCCCGTTCCGGCGACCAGGCACACCAGGGCACTCGACCAGTGCATCTGGAGCGGGCCGGTCGGGAGGGCGGTACCCGATGCCTGCACCAGGGCTCGGAGGGCCAGAGCGGAAGCGAATCCGAGTCCGAGGCCCACCGCGGACGCCACCAGGCCGACCGCGGCCGCCTCACCCGCGACCAGGAGGGCCAGTTGGGCCCGGCTGGTTCCGAGGCAGCGGAGCAGGGCCAGCTCCCGACGCCGTTGCGCAACGAGGAGGGAGAAGGCATTGAAGATGATGAACGCCCCCACCACGAGGGCGATGCCGACGAGGACCGTCAAGGTGGTGGTGAACGAGAGAACCTTCTCGGACGCCTGGGTGGCAGCCATGGCCGAGAGGGCCGCTGCGGTCAGTACCCGGTCCGACGGTCCGACCACCGTCTGCAACCGCGCCACCAGGGCCCGGGGGCTCTGCCCCGGCGTTGCCGAGACGAGCACTTCGCTGACCCGTCCGCGGAGACCGGTCAGCTGTTGGGCCACGGCCATGTCGACGCCGACCACCGATGCGTCCGGTGAACCGGGGAGGCCCGCGCCCTCGACCACGCCGACGAGGGTGAAGAGCCGGTCGGGCTGGCTCGACACCACCCGAACGTGCTGGCCGATGCGGAGGTGCCCGGCATCGAAGGTGCCCGAATCCACCACCAGCTGCCCGCCGGTGGTGGGCTGGTGTCCGAGGGTGATGTGGGCCGAACTGAGGCCGGGTACCGTCGGGGCCGACACGACGACCGAGTCCGAGGAGCCGAGGAGCCGTCCGCCCACCAGCAGCTGGCCGTAGCCGGATACCACCGGCTGGGTGCGGGCGACACCCGGAACGGCGCCGATGTCGCCGACCGCAGCCTGTGGGAGCGAGCCGGGCCCGAAGACCGCCGCGGCCAGGCCGGGGGGCTGCAATGCCGATGCCTGGGCGACCGTCGTGGCCCGGACGGTATCGGCCAGTACGAAGGACCCGGCCATGAAGGTGACCGCCACCACGATCGCCGCGGCGATGAGCCCCAGCCGCCGGGCGTGGGCCCTGGCCTCGGTGACGGCGACGCGGATCATCGCGTTTCGTACAGGCGGACCCGGTCGAGGACCGTGTCGGCGGTGGGGTCGGCCAGGTCGCCGACCAGCACACCGTCGACCAGGAAGACAGCGCGATCGGTGAAGCCGACCGCCCGCGGATCGTGGCTGACCATCACCACGGTCTGCCGACTTGCGTGGACCACGCCGGCGAGGAGCTCGAGCAGTTCGGTCCCCGCCTTGGTGTCGAGGTTGCCGGTCGGCTCGTCGGCGAAGACCACCTCCGGCCGCGGTGCCAAGGCCCGGGCCACCGCCACCCGCTGCTGCTGGCCCCCGGAGAGCTCCGATGGGCGATGGTGGACGCGGTCACCCAGCCCGAGGATGTCGATGACGTGATCGAGCCAGGCGGCGTCGACCGCGGTGCGGCTGATCGAGAAGGGAAGCATGACGTTCTCCATCACCGACATCGACGGCAACAGGTTGAAGGACTGGAAGACGAAGCCGACCCGATTCCGTCTCATGATCGCGGCTTCGTTCTCCGACAGGCCGGAGACTTCGAGGTCCCCGACGTAGGCGCGGCCCGAGGTCAGGCGATCCAGCCCGGCCGCGCAGTGCAACAAGGTCGACTTGCCGGACCCGGATGGTCCCATGATGGCGGTGAAGGAGCCGGCGGCGAATTCCACGCTGACTCCCCGGAGCGCATGCACCGCGGCATCTCCGACCCCGTACTGCTTGTAGGCGTCGACAGTGCGGGCGCCCGGTCCGGTCATCCGTCCACCGGCGCCCTTCACCGAGATCCCGTGTCGTCCGGACCGGGTGGGTTAGCTCAGCCCCAATTTGGAACAGATCCCGGTGACGACGGACTCTGCGTGATCAAAATTCTTGGTCTTGCCCTCGAGCAGGTCCCTTCCCAAGTAGCCCGCCTCGGTGTGGAGCCTGGGATCGTCCGCCTTCTTCAGCTGCGAGATCACCTGCTTGAGCTCGGAGGCCGTGGGCTTGACCCCTTTGGCTTTGTCGCTCTTGAGCGTGGCCAGACTGGCGCAGGCCACCTTGTCGTTCGGGCCCGCCACCTTGTCCACCGTACCTTTCGTCGCGGTGTGGACCGTCGTCGACGTCTTGGGCGTCTTGGCCGACTTCGCGGTGGTGGAGGTCGTGGCGGTCGTGTTTCCGAAGGCGCACCCCGCGCCGAGAAGGGCAACCGTCAACACGCCGATGATCCAGAGATGCCGCATGGCTGCAATATACGGCAAGACTCCCCACGGTGCACGAATGGTATGGGTTGGTTCACGCCCAGGCAGCTGGCGCGGCCGATGTCCGCACGGTGGTCCAGACGGATGATGGCTACGGCGTCGCGACCCGACGGAGATGGACGGTGATGGACTTCGTACCGCCCGACGCCGCCACCGTCCCCGACGGCTCACTGATGCTGCCGGTCGAGGTCGATGCGATGTTGTCTGTGAACGAGGGAAGTTGGAAGAGCACCTGCCCCGGTGGTGCCTGGCCGGTGATGGTCAGCGTGACCGACCGGTGGCTCGAACGGATGGTGAGATTGAGTCGTTTCCCGTCGATGGTGGGAAAGTTGGTCACCGATGTCGACGAGCCGTTGTCCAGCCAGCCGGCGGGAACGCCTCGGCCCACGATCAACTCGCCGTCCGTTCGCTGCGCCACCAGCGAGTCGAGCAGGACGCTGTTGGCCTGGGCCATCCCCCATCCGTGGGGCGAGGAACCCTGGCCCTCGACGGGGTGGCTGCCGATCCACGGTGTGGCCGGGGCAGGTGATCCGGAGCTCTCCCACCATGAATAGGGCCCGCTCTGGCTGTGGTCGATCATGAACTCGAAGCTCAGGATTCCCTGGTCGCGGTAGTGGGCGCTGGCCAGTCCCGCGTTCCCATTGCCCGCGTTGTAGGCGGACGAGTAGTAGTCGTCGGGGAATCCCCCAAAGGTGTCCGGGGGAAGGATCCCCTTCAACCGATCGAAGCCGTAGGCGTAGGTGGCGTCGATCATCGAGAGGCCCGGACCGCTCAGGGAGGCACCGACGAGATAGCCATCCCAGGCCCAGCGGCCGAACGGTGACGCCCAGTTGGCGTCCTGGGGATTGGCGCAGGTATTGGCGGTGTTCGGCTCGAGCATCGAGCACGGGAGATACGTCAGACCGTAGCGGCTGATGGTCGCGTCCAGTGTCTGGCTGGTGGCTGACAGCAAGCTGTTGTACTGCTGGGCCGCCCACGCGGCCTCCGTGGCATCGCCGATGCGGGCGGCCAGATAGCGGTAGCCGGCCAGGCCCAGCAGCGCCTCGTAGTCGTCGGTGGTCCAGTATCCCTGGAAGTCGATGTCGTCGGTCGACTCCATGATTCCCCCGGGCCCGGTTCGGTCGGCGGCAATGTCGTGGGCCGTGTCCTCGATGCTCGGTTGGGTGATCCCGGCCGGCCCGGACGTGTCGAAGTTCTCCTTGACGAAATTGAGGTCCCCCGTCTTCATCGCATAGATGGCCCACAGCCACGGATACGTCCAGCCTCCGTCCACGTACTGTCCCTGGGACCCGATGACGTCGCGGGCCTCGAGCAGCAACGCGTGGGCATCCGAGAAGTAGCCTTCGGTGAAGAGATTGGCCAGGATCCCGATGACGTCGTGGCTGTACTCGGACTCGTAGCCGTTGACCCCGGTGTGCAGATCGTTGCCGCTTCGTGCGATCTGTGTGTAGATGAAGTCGCTGCGATACGCATCGTCGAGCGACGGATCGGGGACCTTGACCGTGGCGATGCCGGCCAATTGCCGATTCCAGAAGGTCCGCATGTGGGCGAAGTGCTGATCGTACGATCCGGCATCGGCCAGGTCGGCGGCGCTCGGCCAGGGGTAATCGTGTCCGAAGCGATCGGCGGCGACCACGTACTCGTGCACGGCCACCGAGTGGGGGCCCACCGCGTCGGGAACCGCGTCGAGCGACACCATCCCGGCCGTGGGCTCGGGGTTGGCGGACACGACACGGTCGGTCGGGTTGCGAACCGCGACCCGGCTGTAGACGGCGACGTAGGCATCCCCGTGCAACACGATCCTGTCGGCGAACTCGGTGATGGAGACGACGGCTCCGGACCGCTTGAAGGTGGTGATCTGGGCAGGCAGGTAGCCGTCGGCGTCGGCCCACGTCGTGGCGGTGCCGTTGTACAGGCCGAAGCCGTAGTCCCGGTAGATGCCGTCCTGGACGAGGAAGGTCCCGCCCAGGCATGTGACGACGCCCTGCTGGTTGCCCTCCCAACCGATGGCCGAGGCGGTGCCGTAGGCGCCGGTGAAGGCGTCGGTACTTCCGTTGAACGTGCAATCGTAGGTACTCGCCGGTCCGCTCCCGGTGGTGATGACCGGGGGACCCGGGTGGGTCCTGCCGGTCGAATGAGGGCTCGAGGCGGCCGGCGAGACTGCGTTCCCGCCGCAGCCGGTGAGGGCACACCCACCGACCAGGAGGCTCACGGCGGTCACCGCCGCCACTGGCCACGTACGCACGGAACGATTCTGGCAGATGGCAGGGGATATTTTTGTTGCCCAGAGCACAGGCTTTGGCTAGCGTCTGTGGTATGGGGGCACGCTGGACGACTGATGTGACGGTCCTCGGTGGGTGCGGCCATGTCGGTATTCCGCTCGGGCTCGCGCTGGCCGATTCGGGACTGACGGTCACGTTGTACGACACCAACCTGGCGGCCGTCGACAGTGTGGGTTCGGGGAAGATGCCCCACCTCGAACAAGGGGCCTCCGAAGTGCTTCTACGCACGTTGGCGGACAAACGGCTCTCTGTTTCCGCCGACGTGTCGTCGGTGGGCCGCTCAGAATTCCTCGTCATCGTGGTGGGCACCCCGATCGACAAGCACCTCAACCCGGATCCACAGGCGGTGGTCGAGGTGCTCGAGGGCGTGGCCGACGAGATGAACGACGGGCAGGTCCTGATCCTGCGGAGCACGGTGTTCCCAGGTGTCACGAGAATGGTCGAGCGCCTCGTGGAACGCCTCGGGAAGTCCATCGACGTGGCCTTCTGCCCAGAGCGAATTGCCGAGGGTCACGCCATGGAGGAACTCCATTCGCTGCCCCAGATCGTCGCCGCCCGAACCGATCATGCCTACGACCGTGCCGCCTCGCTCTTCGGCCGGCTCACGAAGTCCATCGTGCGGGTCGAGCCCGAAGAGGCGGAGTTGGCCAAGCTCTTCACCAATTCCTACCGCTACATCAAATTTGCCGCCGCCAATCAACTCTTCATGATGGCCAACGACTTCGGCTTGGACTACGAGCGGATACGCAGTGCGGTGGTCGAAGAGTATCCACGGGCGGCAGACCTTCCCGGGCCCGGCTTTGCCGCCGGGCCCTGCCTGCTCAAGGACACCATGCAACTGGCCGCGTTCAACAACAACAATTTCGCCCTCGGGCAGGCCAGCATGCAGATCAATGAGGGCCTCCCCCTCTACCTGGTCTCACGCATGGCGGCCAGGTTCGATCTCGATGCGATGACGGTGGGCATCCTCGGCATGGCTTTCAAGGGTGGATCGGATGACAACCGGTCGAGCCTGTCGTACAAGCTGAAGCGGGTCTTGAAGGTGCGGGCCGGCTCGGTGCTGACCACCGATCCCTTCGTCCGGAACGACGAGGAGCTGTCCCCATTGGACCACGTCCTCGAGCGGGCCGACCTCATCGTGATCGGGTCTCCGCACCAGGACTATGCGGACCTGGACATTCGCCAGCCCGTGGTCGACATCTGGAACCTCAGGGGACAGGGGGTGGTGGTATGAAGCCGAGGGTTTCGATCGTCATTCCGGCCTACGAAGAAGGTCCGGGGATCGAGGACGTTCTCGGCCGGTTGACCGAGGCCGTCCGCCTGCCCAGCGAGATCGTGGTCGTCGTGGACTCGACGGAAGACTCCACGCTCCCCTACGTCGAGAAATACGGGAAGGCCGATCCACGGGTCCGTGCCCTGGTCAACGATGTGGCGCCGGGCCCGGCGCACGCCATCCGGTTCGGGATGGAGCGCGCGGTGGCCGATGTGGTCGTCGTGACCATGGCGGACGGATGCGACGATCCGCAACAGATCGACTCGCTCGTCCGGTTGGTCGAACGCGGGGTGGTCGTGGCGGCGGCGTCGAGGTACTCGCGGGGCGGACAACAGGTGGGTGGACCGGCCATGAAGTCCCTGCTGTCCCGACTCGCCGGCCTGTCCCTGTGGGGTCTGGCCCGGGTGGGGACCCGTGATGCCACCAATTCCTTCAAAGCCTATGACACCGAGTTCGTCCGAAACGTCGGCATCGACTCGTCCGCCGGCTTCGAGATCGGCATCGAGCTGGTGGCCAAAGCCCGCCGAGCCCGGCTTCCGGTGGCGGAGCTGCCGACGATCTGGCTCGAGCGGCATCACGGTGTGTCAAACTTCCAACTGGTCGGATGGCTGCCCCACTACCTGCGTTGGTGGCGGTTCGCCTTCGGGCCACGACTGGATGTCGACCAGATTCGCAACGCCACCAAGCGGTCAGGGGCAACATGAGCACAGTCCTGGTTACAGGTTCGGCCGGGTTCATCGGCGGCTATGTCGTCAAAGAGCTCCTCGACCGGGGCCACGACGTCATCGGATTGGACAACTACTCGAAGTACGGTCCCGTCCGGCGGTCGTACGACGACCATCCCCGGTACCGGTTCGTCGAGGACGATGCCCGGGACATCGACGTGGTCGAAGGCCTGTTGGCCGAGTGCGACCACTTCATCGCCGGGGCGGCGATGATCGGCGGCATCTCCTACTTCCACACCTACGCCTACGACCTCCTCGCCACCAACGAGCGGATCACCGCGGCATCGTGTGACGCCGCCATCAGGGCCCATCGGTTGGGGCGGCTGAAGAAGGTGACCTATCTCAGCTCCTCGATGGTCTTCGAGTCGGCCGACAGCTGGCCGTCGCATGAAGGCCAGGAGCACGAGGTCCCTCCTCCGGTCTCGTCCTACGGATTCCAGAAGCTGGCTGTCGAGTACTTCGCCCGGGCGGCATTCGACCAATACGGCCTGCCGTTCACCATCATCCGGCCGTTCAATTGCGTGGGCGTCGGCGAACGTCGTGCGCTTGGGGATGTCGAGATTCTGAGCGGAAACGTGCGCCTGGCCATGAGCCACGTTGTTCCCGACCTGGTGCAGAAGGTCATCAAGGGCCAGGACCCTCTGCACATCCTGGGCGACGGGAGTCAGATCCGCCACTACACCTACGGCGGCGACCTGGCCGAGGGGATCGTCACGGCCATGGAGCATCCGGCAGCCCTCAACGAGGATTTCAACCTGTCGACGGACGAGTCGACGACGGTCCTCGAGCTGGCCCAAGCCATCTGGACCGGCATCAAGGGACCGGGCGTGCCGTTTCACTGGACGTCCGATCCCCCGTTCCCCCACGACGTGAGCCGCAGAGTTCCGTCCACCGGGAAGGCGAAGCGGGTCCTTGGGTTCGAGGCCACGACCAGCCTCGAGAAGCTGCTGGCGGATGTGATCCCATGGATCGAGCGGGCGGTGGCCGACGGCACGATCTGACCATCGCATCGGATGGTCAGGCGACACTCACCTGTGGCCAGGGGTGGTGCGAGGAGGCAGCGTGGCGAACAGGCTCAGCCGCAGACGCTTGGCTGTCCGCGCCTGCGCCCGGATGTAGACATTGTTGTCGAAGGCGTCCAGGTACCTTGCTATCTCGGTGTTCTTGCGGTGGCCGATGGTGCGCAGCACATACGCGGCATGGACCTGGTTGGCGTGCTGGAGTCTCGCATTCTGAAGGCCGTTGGGGACCCCGATCGCCACTTGCAGCACGATGGCACAGACCACGACCGCCTGTGCCCATTTGAACCCGCTGCGGCGCATCCACCCGGCCAGCCGCGGGTACAGGTTCGGGGCCATCTCGTCGCCGCCCTGTGGTCGAGGCGGTGCCGTGTTCGAGCCCAACAGCGGTGGCTGGAGGAGCGTCAGGTAGACGCCGATCAGAATCAGGAGATCGAAGGTGGTGTACCGAGATCCGCTGGCCTCGACGGTGCCCAGAAAGGCGCGACCCTGGGTGACGATGACGGCGAATCCGAGCCCGAAGCAGATCAGGGAGATGCCGACCGGACCGCCGTCGGAGGGATCCCGTCGTATGCCGTAGACGAGGACGGTGATGACGGCGAGAACGACGACGACCAGTCCGAAGAGGACGACGGCGGAACTCCCGGGGTGCGCCGCATCTCGCATCAAGCCCACGATGTCCCCGACCAGGAACAACAGGTAATGGATCGCCGTCAGTGGATGATGGAGGGCGAAGGCGGGTTGTCGTCCCCCGGCTTTGTTCGTGAAGTGGTGGTAGTAGAGAAGCACCGTGGCCACCGCACAGATGATCCATGCGATGGCATACGACCAGGGGCGTCGTCGGTGGTACAGCAGAATCAGGCCGATCGGCCAAATCAGGAGTCCTTGGACCGACGAGAAGCTCCCGACCACCGCGGCAGCCACGGCAGCCGCACATGCCAATCGGCCGAGAGACAATCGGTCGAGGAACACGATGCATGCCGCCAGGGAGAGGAGTACGAGATACCAGGCCAGCTGAAAGCCCCAGAGCGCGTTTCCCGACTGGACGAAGGACAGGGCCAGGATGGCAACCGGGCAGTAGTAGAGCCATGGGGTCGACGGAGATCGCCGTTTGTGCGCCCAGATGAGCATGGCCGTGGCGGCGGTGAGCATCACCGCGCTGAGCAGCTCCTCCACCCGGATGTTGAAGTGCACCGTGTGGGCCAGGACGACGACGATGATATTGGGGAAGAAGACACGATTCTCGTTATGGGGAAGCCACAGTGCGCTCCAATCCAGATGGCTCCAGGTGTCCTGGATGACCGGGATATCGGTCCACTGGTCATTGGTGGGGACATTGACGCTGTAGGTGCCGACGAACCAGAAGTAGGCGGCGACCGGGACGCCGAACCCGAGGACGGTGAGCACGTTCACCAGCCGCGGATCGAGATGATCGACGATGCGTTTGTGCTCGGGCTCAACCATGTCGGTCTGGATCGACGGAGGCCCGCCCGCTGGACCTGACTCGATCTGCGTCACTCGCCCACACTCTCGGACGACGGCGCCCCGGCCATCACCGTTCCGTGCACGCCGAGCGGCGGGAATCTCGACGACATCGAGGATCCGGCGGCGTGGGACGGCGCCGACCGGTGACCCCGGGAATGCGAAGTGCCATCTGGAAACCCCCCCACTTCTCCATCACATTGACGATCTCCCGGACTCCCCCGACTGTAGTCAACAGCTCGCGGACCGTCCGGTATTGCCCTCGGCCTTCAGGTCGGTCCGATCCCGTCAACGTTACGGGCCGGGCCGGGGTAGTTTCACTTGACGTATGCACGAAGCTCGTTCACGTGGTTCCTTCCGGCGCGACCCCTGTTGAGCCGATGACAGAGGCCACTCCGACTCCGGCCGGCACGCGCCACCGCCCCTGGTCGGCCGCGGCCAGATGGCTGGCGGAAAAGGACCCGGGGCTCCTCGCCGTCAAGCGGTCGGTGCGGGCCGCGGTCGTCATGCCTCTCGCGTTCGGCCTCACCCATCTGCTGTTCTCCAGCGCCCAGACCAGCCTTTTCAGCGCCTTCGGCGCGTTCGCCATCCTGCTCCTGGTCGACTTCCCCGGACGGCCCCGGACCCGGCTCGGCTCCTATCTCGGTCTGTTCCTCGTCGGAGGTTGCTTCATCGCCGTCGGCACGGCGGTCTCGACGGACAAGGTGGCGGCGGTGGCGGTGATGGCGGTGGTCGGGTTCTGCGTGCTGTTCGCCGGGATCATCTCCCCACAGGCCGCCACCGGGGCGACCGCTGCCCTCCTGGTCTTCGTGCTGCCCGTGGCGGTGGCCGAGCCCGCCTCGGCGATCGGCCCGCGACTGGTCGGCTGGTTGGCCGCTGGTGTCCTGTGCATCCCCGCCTGCATGCTGATCTGGCCGACACCCTGGCACGACAACCTCCGACGCCGCCTGTCGGCCACCGTGGCCGCGGTCGCTCGGTTGGCACAAGCCCACGCCGAGGGCAGGCGCGATCCGGAAGCGCACGAAGCGGTCATGGCCGAGCTGTCCCGGCTCCGGGAGCAATTCGCAGGGACGCCCTACCCTCCCACCGGCGCGGCCGGCACCGCCATGGCCCTGGCCAAGTTGGTCGGTCGGGCGGAGTGGGTGGCAGGCAATGCGATGCTGACTCCGGACCAGGGGGTGATCCTCGAGCTTCCCCCTGTGCGGCTGGCCTTCGAGGCGGTGAGCGAGGTGTTGCGAATGAGTGCGTCGTTGATCTGCGATGGGGACGGCCATCCGGTCGACGATGCGGACCTCGTCGGATCGTTGCGGGAGTCGACCCGACGGATGGACCGGCTGATGTCCACCGAGCTCGACGTCACCGTCTCCACGCTGATCGATCCCCAATCGCATCCCGATCACCTGTTGCTCGACGAGGGGCAGTGGTCGACGGAGATCGACATAGACGGAGGGTTGGCCACCTCGCTGGATCCGAGCTTTCGAGCTCGGGCACTGGGCACGGCCACGGCCATGGTGGCCGACGCAACGCTGGAGGCTGCCGGTGCTCAGCGCGAGGGCGACCAGAGATTGGGTGCGATGGGCGAGCCTTCCTCGCTCCTGATGTGGAGTCGGTTCGCTTCTCATCTCTCATTCCACTCCGTGTGGTTCAGAAATGCGGTTCGTGGGGCGGCAGGCCTGGCGTTGGCCGTGGCCGTTGTCGAGGTGACCGATGTCGAACACGGGTTCTGGGTGGTGCTGGGAACCTTGTCGGTGCTGCGATCCAATGCCCTCGGCACAGGGGCGACCGCGCTGCGCGCCGTCGGGGGGACGGCGGTGGGTTTCGTGCTCGGCTCAGCCCTCATGATCGGTCTGGGTGGCCACGATGCACTCCTCTGGGCTCTCCTGCCGGTGGCCGTGCTGGTGTCGGGCGTCGCCCCGTCGATGATCTCATTCGCCGCCGGACAGGCCGGATTCACATTGGTGGTCATCATCCTCTTCAATATCATCGCTCCGGTCGGCTGGACGGTGGGCCTCACCCGGATCGTGGACGTCGCCATCGGTTGTGGGGTGAGCATCGTGGTCGGGCTGCTCTTCTGGCCCCGGGGCGCCACCGCGGCACTGGGACGAGCCCTGTCCGACTCGTTCGTCGCCAATTCGGGCTATCTGGCCGACGCGGTGGACCGGTTGACGATGACCACCGAACAGGTCGATACCGATCCCGGTCAGCGAACATCACACCGCGCCTATCTGCGGCTGGATGATGCGTTCCGCCAGTTTCTTTCCGAGCGGGGGGCAAAGGTGGTGCCGGTCGAGACGGTGGCCAAACTCTTCACCGGATCGAACCGGATCCGGCTGGCGGCCTTCACTCTCTGCACCCTGCCCGCGTTTCCCTCCGAGCCCGGGCAGCCGGAACTCGAGTCGGTGGCCGTTGCCGGCGCCGTCCTGCGGGACTCATTTGCGTCCAGTCACCGCTGGTACGAGGAGTTTGCCGAGATGCTGGCCGATCGGCGCGAGTCGCTGGACCCGCTGCCGAGCCACGATGAAATGTTGCACGACGTGCTCCAGAAGGGGTTCGACGAGGCACGGTCGCGGCACAGTAGGCGTCGGATCCGCAAGATGCTTCAGATGCTCTGGGCCGACGAATTGCTCGATGCCCAGCGACAGGTGCAGGCTGATCTGGCCGACGCGGCCGATCGATTCGTCCGCCGGAGCAAGCACCGGCGGATGATCTGAGGAGGAGGGGTTCTCGTGGCAGTGCTCGTCGAGGAAGATGAGGTCGGACCGGTGGTCGCCGGCCTGCTGGGTGGGATCGATGTCGACGGTGGCCCGACCCAGGAGCAACTCACGGTGCTCGGGTCAATCGTCTCCCACCTGTTCCTGCGTTCTGAACTCGAGTTGGGCGATGTGACCCCGCGCACCGCTCACGATGTCTCCGGCTCGATCCGGCGGCCCGAGGGTCGCCTCCGCTTCTGCGAGATGCTGATGGCGCTGGAGCTCTGCCGGCATCCCCAATCCGCAGCGCAAGTCGCACGGGTGGAAGAGTACGTGTCGGCCATGGGCGTGAGCGACATCGAGCTGGAGACAACCAGGGCCGCCCTGGAGCGGGGAGCGGACGAAGCCTCCAAGGATCTGGAGCGGTTCTACGGGGAGATTCTGCCGGAGCTCTCAGAGGTCTCCCTTCGAGACAACTACCTCCGCCTGCTGGAGCCGGATCACGCGCTGGCCAGCCGCCTGCGATCGTTGCGTGAGCTTCCCGAGGGGACGCTGGGGCATTCCTACGTCGAGTTCTACCGGCGAAACGACATCACATTGCCGGGTGACGATGTCCATTTTCCGGCGCACTATGTGAATCATGACATGAACCACGTGATCACCGGGTACGAGCCGACTGCTCCGGGCGAGATCGCCCGTTCCGGCTTTCTCTGGGCGGCGAACGGCAGTCGGCGGAATTGGCTGGAGTTCCTCGTCACGATGTCGATCCATGAGACAGGAGTCCTCAACCACGGCGACATCCGGGCCAAGGTGGCCACCCTCGACCGGCACGGAGTGCCCGAGTTGTTCGGCGAAGGTCTCGAGCGAGGAGCGCAGTGCACTGTCGACTTGAGCCAGGTCGACCATTTGGCCCTGGTCTCGTTGCCGTTGGAACAGGTGCGACGGCAATTCAATATAATCCCGCTGTCGAAACCCCTCGTTTGACCTCCGTGGTCATGAACGCCTGCGGATGGTATGAGGGTTGGACGCGTGGATCTATCTCATCTCTTGGCAGATGACGTAGATGCCGACGAAGTTGCGCTTGAATTGTTTGATCCGGCTGAGATAGAGCGCCCTGGCCGCTTGGTGACCATCTCGACGCAGGGTCGCGTTTTCGGCCACCTTCAGCTCCCGGAACAGTCTTCTGAACGCTTGCGCGATGCGCCGGTGGCCCTTGCCGACATCGCTCCCCAGGTTGGCAAAACTCGCGCACGCCGCTTGGTCATTTGGCCCCGACGCCAGCTTCTTCGGGGTCGTGGCGCCGCTCGTGGTCGTCGTCGTCGTCGTCGTTGTTTTCTTCGGGAAATGAAAGTGGAACGTCGGCGCCTTGTCCGCGGACCCCGAACAGCCGGCACCGAACAGCGCGACAACGACGAGTGCCCCAATCCACAAATACCGCATTCACAAAATATAGCTCTCAACAGGTACTTTGGAAACCCAGATCGGTATTCGTCACTCATGGCGGTGTCATCTGTGCGGAGAGGGGTCACCGGGGAGGGAACGGATGGAATTCGGGGTGCGTTCCGCCCTCATTGATTTTCCAGCTTCACCTGCCCGCTTCCCGGCATCCAGCCACCGAGGCGAGGCCAAACCGCCGTCAGGAGCTCGAGTCGAGCATGGCCAGCCACTTGCGGGCTGCCACCGTCCGGAATGCGTCTTTGCACAACATCTCCACCGCATCCCAGTCCGGAGAACCATCGAGGCGCACCCCGATCCACCCGCGTGCACCGACATAGGGCGGCCGGAAGACCCGGTCCGGTTGAGCGGCGATGAGCGCCCCCTGGGCTCCGGACGGCGCCGCGCACCACAGATGGGGAAACGAATTGCGGTGATGCCCGTCAGGCCAGAGCATCACGAACTGCTTTCCGGCGAAGAACGCGGGCGCACCGTGGCTGACCTTCTCCGTGGCGCCCGGCAATGTCAGGCACATCTGCCGGACCCGTGCCTCGATATCGCCGATGACCATGACTCGAGCCTACGACCGCACGATGGGGAGGCGTTGCTGCACGTGAGTCCAAACGGTCACACCGCCTCGCTCCATCGGCGCGCCGATGGCGGCAGCGAGGTACTCGGTGACTGTTCCAGCCCCTTGTGTGTGGAGCACAATGATCGTCTCGACGTGGTACTTGAGCAGAAATTCCCGAATGTTCAGTGTGAGTTTGCCGCGGGCGAGCGCAGATCGTTTTGGAAGCGTGCCGTTGTTCAGGAAGGCAGTATCGAACAGCGTCTCGACCGCCATCGGCCGAAGCGCTGCCGGCTTCGTCGTCCCGTTTTTCGAACTCAGCGACGGGAACCAACCGAAACCGCCTGTCACCTTGAACCGCATCTGAGTCGCCGCTTGATCAAGCATGATGTCGTGACTGGTGCGATAGAGCGCACTGAATGCGGTGGCGTCCGTCCGTGGGTCGGTATACGGATAGGCGAGCACCACGCTTCCGGCTGGAATCGTGTCGAGAGCGCTGGACGTGAAAAATCCGGGGATATCGGCCGGGGTGGAGAGTGGCGCGTGCGCGGGCACCAACGGAAGGGCGGCGGCCACAACAAGAAGTGCGACGATGCCGCACGCGAGAGCCGAACCCCTGGCCGGCAGTCGACTCCCGGACGTCTTCTCTGTCCGCATTCGGCGCCATAACTGGTCGATGCCGATTGCCACCACCATGGCCGCGAACAGCCCGGTGTAGAGGGCGAATCGGGACGGCAGAAATCCCTTGGTCACTGGCAGATGGAGCAGGATGGCGAACGGGAGTGCGATCGACCTGGCTCTGCCGTTGACGGTCAGCTCGCCACCCAACGACAGAACAAATGAGGCCAACGCCAGGGCGCCCGCAGTGACAATCGAGGATCGCTTGCGAAAGACGACCACGAACGTCACCAGCAGGATGATCAATGGGAGGCCGAGATAGATCTGGTTCGAGACACCAACGGTTTTCGGCCAGTGGTGGGAGAACGGCAGATTGAGAAGCCGGTCCGACGGCACGACCGACGAGAGCAGGTCAGTACGGAGAAACGAGAGCGTCGATGTCGGGGCCGGAGTCCCGCTTATGTGCTGGGGGCCGGCAAAGGTGAACCCGAGGGGATAGGCGAGCAGCACCAGCCCGGTGCAGGCGCTGGAGGCAAAGGCGATGGCCTCATAACGCCAATGGGTCACAACGTCGCGGTATCGAAAGAGAAGGCAACCGAACGCGGCGATACCACCTATGACCACCGTGCTCGCCAGTACCTCTGTCGAGATGAAGAACTGGAGAGAGCAGGTCGCACCGAGGAGTACCCCTGCCTTTCGTGGGCGCCAACGACGGCGAACCAGGATCTCGTGCAGGAGGAGGAAGATGACAGGCGGCAGCGGGACGCAGAGAAGAAACAGATAGTTGGCCTCGGTCTGGCTGTAGATGGAGAAGCCGTAGAAGAGGCCGCCGACAAAGGCGGCCGGCCACCATGTCGTCCAACGCCGCAGCACGAGGCACATCGACGTGGCCGACGCGACGACGGCAACGCGGAGGGCGACATTCCAAGCCACCAGCGGTCCGAATGCCTTGGTGATAGGCAAAAAGAGGGTACCGAGAGCCAACATTGATCCGTTGACACCGAAGTTCTGGCCGAGCGGATAATTCATCCACGACGCGGAGAAGAGCCTGTCAACATGGGGAAAGGCAAAAGCAGCCCAATCGAGCCACCAGATTTGAGCGATGACGTCCATGTCCGCCGGTCCGGTCAGATGGCTTGAACCGAGGGGGTAGAAGAGGCCATACCGAACGAACGCCAAGACGGCGTAGAGACCAATGCAGAGCAGGGCCGGCCGCCATTGGCGAGTGGGCAGTGCCTCCCGACGACCGACGAGCGGCTGCTCCTCCGGGCCATAGGTGCCGTGTTCTACGCCGACGGCTGCAGTAGTAACAGAAGAACTTGCCATTGTTGCTACCGCCCTGAGCCCCTTTCGCCCCCGCTCTTGGACCTGATCCTTGCTGGCTACCATAGCGCCCGCGACACGGATGATCGTGTCGCCAGGCTGCCGGATGGCCAAGCCGACATGGGGCACGCGAACGTTGAAGCACAGGGACAGGGTGGTCCACGGTCATGCTGCAGCCGCACTGTCGCCCCATCTCGAGCGCTATGTCGGATGCGGACGCCGTCGTCGGTGGTACAGGTTGCGCAATTGTTGCGTCGTCGGCAACGAGAACCGAGGAACCTTGCTGAGGATGGTTCTCCTGGCGGTCAGGTAGCACTTCGAGATATCGAAGTCCGGATCTGAGACGATCTCCGCGCCCCTCGTCACGTAGACGGTGCCGTCGGTGACGTCGACACGCTTGACCAAACCGGGGCGAGTGGCCGAGACCATGACCAACTCGAGGATCAACCTGGACAGCGGCCATGGCTCCTTCGCATATTGGCTCTTCCGGCCCTGAAA
>JBEKIU010000023.1:0-32035 GCA_050011635.1 Acidimicrobiales bacterium | reverse complement strand
GTGCCTCCTCGTGGTCCAACACCAGTAGATCGGCCTGTCTCAACTCAGAACCACGGTCGGAGGACGCAGATCCCAAGGTTCAAAACCTGAGCCAGTTCAGGGCGCTGTCATGCCGCAGAAGTCAAGACGGGAATTCCGCAACGTTCCGCACGGGAACTCTTCGCAGAGCCCCGGGAACAGGTTTTGAACCGGGCGTCGGTGGGTAGAGCAGGGGTGTGACCACCGATCGTGAAGAGCCGACATCCCCGGGAGCGGCCAGGTACAGAAAGCGCATGGTGGTCGACAGTCATTCAATGGCTGTCTGCGGCTCGGCCAAAGGACATTCGGTTGCGCATGACGAAGCGGGGCCACCACCTTCATACGAAGGTTGATGCGCTTGGGACTCGGGTCAGAGTTCCGGCATACGTTTCATGGCTCGCTCCACTTCCGCAAAGAGCCGCTAGCCAGATTCAAACCGAAGGACCGAGGTCGGTTGGGCTTGCCAACGGTATCGAGTGGGAGTGTTCAGGTTGCCTGACCTTCCCGAGCTGGGACGTAGCGAAATGACAGTGTTCCCAAGGGAGGCCGCAAGTGTTGCCGCAGCCAGGGCTCTGGTGGCTCGATCCATAGGACATTGCCAACCGGAGATCATCGACGTGGCATGTCTTCTGACCAGTGAATTGGCGACGAATGCGCTCGTTCACGCCCATTCGACGTTCGATGTGGTCGTCTCGGAGATCGGTGGGCTGGTCCATGTAGAGGTCACCGACGCGAGCAATGCCCACGTACAAGCGATTCTCGCCACGCCGCTTCAGATGCATGGCCGGGGGCTGTACCTCGTGAGGGAGCTCTCGACGAAATGGGGAGTGATTCTCCTGCCGCCGGGAAAGACCGTTTGGTTCGACCTCGAATGTTCCAGGGAACCCAGTACGAACCTGACGCGGGATCATGGGCATCCAGACGACGGATTGCCGCAAAGGCTACGACCTCATCCGGAGGCTGCAGCCATGTGGTCTGTCACGAACCCTCGCTGAATACCTCTCTGAGCTGAGCCAGACTGGCGGCGAGCAATCGAGATACGTGCATCTGACTCAAACCCACCTGGGCGGCGATTTCCGACTGAGTGAGTCCTTCCACGAAGCGGAGTTCGATGATCGTCCGCTCGCGCTCGGGAAGACCCGCCAATGAGAGGGCGAGCAGCAGACGATCGTCGGTGGCCGAATAGCCGACGTCCACCTGCCCGAGACGGCTCGAGAGTGTGCCATCCTGCCGATCGGGTACATCGATCGACGTCGCCCGGTACCGCTGACCTGCCTCCAAGGCCTCAAGTACAGACTCCTCGCTGGCGCCCACCAGCTCAGCAATCTCCGGCACCGTCGGAGGTCGGCCCAACTGTTGGGTCAGCGACTCGATGGCTGGACCCAGCGCCAGATACAGCTCCTGGATCCGCCGCGGGGCGCGAATGGCCCAGCCCTTGTCGCGGAAATGGCGCTTCAACTCCCCGATGATGGTCCGGGTGGCAAATGTGCTGAATTCGACGCCACGCTCAGTATCGAACCGATCGACCGATTTGACCAGGCCGATCGAGGCCACCTGAACCAGGTCTTCGTAAGGTTCGCCCCTGTTGGTGAACCGGCGCGCAAGTTGATGAGCAAGACCGAGATGCTCCTCTACGAGTTGGTTGCGGAGGCGCTCGTCGCGGCTATCGGCATACTCCATGAACGTCGCTCGAACCGACGCCGGATTGCGGGAGGAGGCAGTCATGACCCTTCGTACCGGACGCTCCGTTTACGCAACCAGACGCGGCGACTACCGTCACCGATCTCCTCACCATGCTCGTCCACAAGAGCATCGAGAATGCGCACTGAGAGGTCATGTTCGCCATAGATATCGTCTGCGTTCGCCGGTAACGAAGCCGATCCGTCAAGTGTGCAGTCCACTTCGACGCTGCCGTCGCGGCTGATGAATGTCAGGCTGAGCCGGCCGGCACTGGACCCATTCACGATCGACACACACAATTCGTCGACCGCCAGTCGTAGATTCTCGAGCTCTTCCACATCGAATCCCGCTCGCGACGCGACCGTGGCGGCAGTGAGCCGAGCCAGGACGACGAGGTCCGATTGAACCGGGATGGTCAGTTCAACCGATTCGCTCATGATTCGAACCGCCAACAATTTGGGAGCAAGGATCGGGCGCTCATGGTGCAACCGCTTCAGCCACTGTGGGAAATATGGAAAACAGCTCGGTGAGTCCAGTGATCTCGAAGATCTTGACGATCCGAGCCTCCTTCAGGATGATGCGTAACTGGACGCCGCGTTCGATGCTTCGCTCGTGGGTGCCGATCAACACAGCGAGAGCTGTGGAATCGATGAACGTGACGCCTGACAGATCGACGATCACGACTCCGATACCGCGATCGACGGCGCCATAGAGATGCTCACGCAGTGTCGGTGCGGTGGCAACGTCGACCTCACCACGTACGGCGACCCGGAGCACCCCGTCCTCTGCCTCCTCGACTATCCCAAAGGCATGGTTCACGCTGGCTCTCCCTCCTTGTCAGGGCTCCGGACGACGGTCCGGCCCAGTCCGGGCTGATCTGTCCAGAACGACCGCATGTCAGATCGCCCCTTCTCCCGTGGCCAGGGTATCTTCTGCCATCCGGTCCGGCGGAAAGGGCCACCTCGGCCTTGATCGCCCGTGCGGACGCTGCCTGTCGCTCGAGACCATGATTGGGTCACCACGGGAAGACTCGTCTGATGCGCCTGCGCTTCGTCGATCCGCTGGCGCAACCTCTCCACGTCCCGGGGAACGAGCAGATGAACGAGCTGAAGAGCTCAGCGTTCTCATACTCGAGGAGCAACCGCAGTGAAGTTGTCATGGAACTGATGTCGTCTTCGAGACCGTCAGGATCGCTCAGGTGGGCGTCGATCGGTGCCACACCTTTTACATCCGCTCGTACCGCAGCGATGGCATCTCGCGTGCGAGCGAGAAGACGTTCGGCATGCTCCAGCGCGCTCTGCGTCCCCAGCGAATCCACAATCTGTGGATAGTAGGAATCTGCAAAGACATTCTCGTAGCGGGCGGCCAGAAGCGCGGTGGCACGGGCAAGATCCGCCCGCTCTACGGCTACGTTGGTGGCTTCGAGATCGTCCGGGCGTCGGCTCAGCAACGCCCGGTCTTCGTCGAGAGCGCGCAATGGATTTTCGGACTCCTCCATGCAAGCTAGATACCCGCTTGTCACCGGCCGAAACCTCGGGCACCGCCGCCGCGTTCCCAGCTCAGACGCTCGGACAACGGCAAGCAAGGCCTGCGGAAGGGCAGGGAAGATTCGGTGCACCTGATGACGCAGAGCCCTGGCACAGCGCATCGTCATGCGGGCCGGGACCGCTGTCATTTCGGCCCAGGATCGGATGGGCACTTCGGGAATCCGGCACACGAGCGATCGTCAGTGCATCACCAGCATCCACCCCATGGAAACGCCACGCGCTCGGTCGGTGATCGACGAATCCCATTAGGACTCGGGCGGCGACGCCGCTCGGTACTGAAGCGCAATGGGATGGGCGCGCAGTCTGGTGAGGGCCAAGACGAGGACATCGCTGGGAAGGACGTTGTCGAACGAGGGCTCCATCAGGCGAAGTTCCAGTGGGATGAGGCACTCGCGTTGCAGCTGTTCGATTCGGTCAGTGTGGCCTGACGCCAGTTCGACCAGTTCCTGAAGTATGTCGAACGTAATCCGGGCCCACGAGCCCACCCGAGCGGGAACGTACCGCCGCATCTCAAGGTCACGCACCAAGAGCGGCGGCGGAGCGTGGGCGAGAGAGTTCACCCGCGCCCACGCCGGCACACCAGCAGTGGTAGAGGCTAAATGCACCGCAAAATCGCCGGTCAGGAAAGCTGAGGCTTCGATTACCAGCGCCGCTTCGTCCCTTCTTGAGCTACGCCGCTGTCGGCCGAACCAGTCCATCCCACTCCTTCTGGCAGCCCTCTTTCCCTTCGCGCAGCCCTATTCCCTTCGCCACATCGAGTAAACATCGATTTCAGCAAGAGTGGTTGCCCGTGGCGGCCCTCTTCAGCCGCTACCGATCCGGTCCAGCGCCTGTCCGCCGGCGGTTTCGGCGCCAGACAGCCCGGGTAGTGGGCCCCGGTTGGCACAACATCGACCCGAGCGACGCGTCCGGCCCTCCGGGACGCCAGGCCATTCCTGCTTGGCCGATAATGATTGATGGGCAATGTCCGAGGTTTTGTTCTCACGACATGAAGGCGAGGTACTCCCCGTGGAAATGGAAGAAACAAGTGCGCCGTACGATTCACAGGCAGTGGACCTTGGAATGAAGGCCTACACAAGTCGGGTGGACTATGCCCTGCACGTGGTCACGAGCGCTTCAGCGGAGGGCGAGCCAAGCGGCTGTGTCGTCGGATTTGTGACTCAGTGCAGTATCGTGCCCCCGCGGTTCCTTGTCTGCATCTCCAAGGCCAACCACACGTACTTCATCACTGAGTACTCCAATGGACTTGCGCTCCACCTCGTCGGTCGAGAGCAGCTCGATCTGGTTTCACTGTTCGCCGAGGAGACTGGGGATGTCGTGAACAAGTTCAGCCGCTGCCTGTGGCACACCGGCGTCACCGGGTCGCCGGTGTTGTCGAGATGCACAGCGTGGCTCGAATGCACAGTCATCGACCGTTGGGGTGTCGGGGATCATCAAGCTCTTCTCGTGCGTCCGGTGGCTGGCGGGTCTGGTGAGTTCCAAGACGTGGTGACACTCCGGAGCTCGCCCGACCTCCAACCGGGTCATCCCGTGGAGCCATGACTCCGCCGGCGATCCGCGGAATATTGCCGCAGACGCCTCTTTGTTTGACTCATCAAGGTAGCGGGAACAGCTCTTTACGAAGGGATGAGGTACATCCCTCAGGGGAGGTTCTTTGCAATGCTTCTTCTCGTCGCCTTTCTGTTGGTTCTGCTCTTCGCCGGACTGGGATTCGCACTTCATTTTCTTTGGGTCGTTGCTGTGGTGCTCCTGGTGCTCTGGCTGGTCGGTTTTGCCGTTGGCCGCGGTGAGAATGCCGGCAGTCGGCGCTTCTACCGCTGGTGAGCAGCCTGGCATCGGCTCCCGCCATCCCGTCACGGCCAGGTTTTGACTTTTCCATGTCTGCCCCTCAGGGGCAGTACGACCCACAACCCCACGAACATGGATACCGTGCCCAGACAAATCAAGGGAACAGCGAAGCCACTCACCACCGCGCCCGCGACGAGCAGGACAGCGCCGCAGATCGAAAGTCCCACGGTGGCCGGACCGGTCAGCGCCAAGACGTTGGCCGCACGTGGCAGCTGCGCCTTTTGATGATGACGAAATACCAGTCGGTGATAAGCAACCGGCGCTGAAAGCTGTGCGGTCGCCAACGCCGCAAGCAGATCCACCACGATGTGCAGGTGTCCACTGGTTCAGGGTGAGGTGCGTGAACCGAGCGTCGAACGGCAGGGCCAACAAGAAACCAAAAAGAACCTGAAGCGAAACACGGTGGACCCTGGCTTTGCGGCCGTGGCGACGAATCCCAACCCACGGAGGATCCGGGTGACGGCGATGGTTTGGCGGGATCGCTTGGGGGAATAGATGTCGCATGGATCACACGGATCAGCGACCTCAGACAACAGACGAGCAGCTGGGTTCAGCTGGGTTCAGCTTTGAGATGGGTTGGTTGGCCGGCGTGGTGCTCGGGACGTTGGTGGTCGTGTCTGCTGTCCGGCGCAGGGCTCGCCGTAACCGTGACGCAATCGCTCACTCTTGACCCTGGCGAGCCCTGAACGGCGAAAGGCTTCGCCGGCACCATGCCCGGGCGCCACTGCCGAAGGAACGGGTGGTCGTGATGGGAGGAGCGAGGCCGGCGGTGGGCTGGGATTACCGCTACGGAAGGAATGGAACGATAGACATCCGACCCGTTGAACATCGTCGAACGGATCGCCGACCCCAGTGAATATCGACCATGTGCTGATACGAGGCGACGACTGGCAACGTCGTCATCGATTCATCGCTGTCGGCTACGGCGTCATCAAGAAGTTCGGCGATGACAATGCCAATCAGTACGTCGTCGGACTGGGTTGGTACGGGTTCGTGGCCATCTATCCTCTGCTTCTGGTCGTCGTCACCTTGTTCGGCTTTCTGGGCGTGGCGTCGTTGGGGCGTCAGCTCGTGGCCGCGCTCCACCAATTTCCGGTCGTCGGCTCACAGTTCAATCCAGCTCGCGGTTCAAGCAGCCTGCATGGAAGTGTGCTCGGCTTGGCCGTCGGTATCGCCGGGTTTCTCTATGGTGCTCAGGGGGTAACACAGATAGCCCAGCAGGCGATGGTGCAGGTGTGGAACATCCCCGCAACTCGAGGTTCCGGGATTCCTGCATCGTCTCATCCGCAGCCTCACCGGATTGGCGGTCATCGGGGGAGCATTCGTGATCAACGCGGTCCTCGCCAGTTTCGCTACTGGCGGCAGCCTCAGCCCCACACTGCGATTGTCCGTGCTGATCGGAATGGCGCTGGTCAATAGTGGGCTCTATATGGCAGCGTTCCGGTCACTGACACCGTCGGTGATCCGGTCCCACGCCCTCATACCCGGGGCCACGGTCGCCGCTATCGGGTTCACCTTCCTCATCACGCTCGGTTCCGGACTGGTCCAGCACCAGCTCCGGCACAGCTCGACAACTTACGGGCAGTTCGGGATCGTCATTGGTTTGGTGGCCTTTTTGTTGTTGCTGGCCAAGGTCAGCCTTTATGGCGCTGAGTTCAACCCCGTGGTGGCCAGAACGCTCTGGCCCCGGGGGCTGCAGAGAAACCGTCCCACCGAGGCGGACGACCAAGTGCTTCGTGACATCACTCACCAGAACCTCCGTCGAGCGGACCAGTGGATAGGGGTCGGATTCCGTGCCAGTGGTCGGCGACAGGTGGTACGAGATGCAGAGACGTCGCGGCCAGACACTGGGTTCCAGTCGCAATGTGGCGAGGAGTCGGCTGCCGGTGGAACAGCTGAAGACACCAAGCAACGGCTGTGATGCCGGCGCGTACGCGTAAGACTCCGTTGGATGGTTTATCAGTCTTGCCAGGAGTCCGCCGGCAATTCGGCGGGAAGGAGGGTGGATATGCCACGACAATCTTGGAGCAAGAAGCGCGAGCGTCAATTCGAGCACATTCGTGACGGGTTGGAGGAACATGGCAGGTCGAAAGATCTGTCCCAGGAGATCGCGGCGCGCACCGTCAACAAGGAACGCGCCAGGAGCGGCGAAGCCAGGTCAACGAGCCGGGCCTCCACGCAGGACATTTCCTCGGGAAGGCGCGGTGGGCTCCGATCGCACAAGGGCCGCGGTGGCCGTACCAAGCCACAACTCTACGAAGAGGCTCGGCGCAAGAGCGTGGCAGGTCGATCGACGATGAGCAAGGCACAGCTGGAACGCGCCCTCAACGGACACTGATGGAGTCTCTCGGCCATGGATGTCCAGCTGGCCGCCGACAGGCGTCAGGGCAATGTAGCCAGAGGAATCCACCACGGGAGACATCCTCAATCGGTTTCGGCGCCCGACCCTCGGAGTTCTTAGGGCCTGCTCTACTCGGCGAACGGCAACAAGTGTCCGATACTTGTTCAGAAGTCTCGACTCGCCCACGCAAACGAGGCGACGTCACGCAAGGTCTTGTACATCGACGATCGGATCAGACATGAGTAGCCGGGTTTGCCGTTCTTTCCCGCTCAGCGCCGAGCGCGTCCACGACGTGCCGGCCAGCGCACAGGGTATCCGGGGACAGGATCCGAGGGGTGGGACGATCAGAGAGGGTTGCGAGATGGCCGACCCGACCGAGGCCACACCGCGGGTGCGCCCGGGCGTGATGGCGAACGTCAGACGCGCCCGTCTGGCCGCCCCGGTCCCGATGGATCCGAGCAGACGGGTCTCCGGATCTGAATCTGGACAAGCAGATCGAGCAGGATGAGCGTCGCCACCGTCAGCCCGGTTCACGTCCTGGACAGCTCGGCCGGCTGCCGGGTGCTCGTGGTCGAAGACGATGAGATCTGTCGGGACATCATGGTTCTGATGCTGGACCGCCTCGGCTATCACACGGACGTGGCCAGCGACGGCATGGATGCCCTCTCGGCCCTGCACGCCGAGCCCTTCGACGTTGTCCTGATGGATGTCCGGATGCCCCGAATGGATGGGATGGAAGCGGCGCGCCTGATCCGGGCCGAGTTGGACTCCGCCGATCAACCGACCATCGTCGCCATGTCCGCGGACACGACGCCCCGGTGCCGGGAGGAGTGCCTGCAGGCCGGGATGGACGGACATCTGAGCAAGCCGGTACGCATCGATGACCTTGCCGCTGCGCTGGAGAACCGGCTTCTCCGACAGTGGAAGCTCGAAGCGCTCGATCCCGCCAACCCGGACGACCGACCAGTGCCAGCGACCTCCCCAACTGTTGTCTATGACCCTGCGGTGCTCGAAGCGCTCATCGCCGACCTGGGTGCGGAGGGATCGTTACGCATCGAGCTCATCGAATCGTTCATCCACGACTGTCAGGAGCGGTTGACCGCGGTCGTCATGGCCGGTGATGCCGCCGACCTCGGAGCACTCGCCTTCCAGGCCCATGCGCTCAAGTCTGCGAGCGCAACGATCGGGCTCCCGGCCCTCTCGGACGTGGCCCACGAGATCGAAGCCGCAGCCACGGCGAACCCCGTTGGGGTAGATGTTGGCTCGCAGGCATTGTGCCTCGCTGCCGAATGCGAGAGGGCGATCGATGCCCTGCACGCCGCCCTTCTGGCCGAACCCGGCTGACGGGGCCGGATCACCGGCTCTCGGACGTCGGCACTGGCCTCACCTGGTTTGCGGGCGAGCCGTGCCTTCGTCGCTACTCACGAGGCGAGTTGCAGACGAAGTCGGAAGGTCGCGCCCACCGGGTTGGCTTCATACCAGATTGCCCCTCCGAGGGCATCACTGATCCGACGACACAAGGCCAGTCCGACACCGGAACCGCCCACCGAACCGGCCGTCTTTCCCCGCACGAACGGATCGAACACCCGTTCCTGGAGTTCATCGGGGACCCCGTCACCATCGTCGGAGACGTCGATGATCACGTACCGCTCAATGATCTCTGCCGAGATGTTGATGTCCGGACCGCCGTAACGATAGGCGTTGGTGAGCAGGTTGGTCAGGATGCGGTTCAACTGGACCGGATCCGCCACCACCATGAACGTGCTGTCGAATTCGACGGTCACGCGCTTCCCCTCGGGAGCAGGGGCCCCCTCGAGGACCAGCGCCACGATGTTGCCGAGGTCGACGGGTCCGAGGAGAACATCACTACGGCCGCTTTCGAGCTGGGACAGGTCGAGGAGGTTTGCCACCAGCATCCTGGCCCGCTCGCCCTGACGTCTGAGCGCGGCCAACGCCGCCGCGATGTCGTCAGCAGTCATGTCCTTGATCCCGGACGCAAGGGTCTCGCTCAGCGCGGCCAGTGTGGCCAGAGGAGTCCGTAGTTCGTGGGCCGCGTGGTGGATGAACTCCTCCCGGTTGGCTTCCAGTCGCTTACGCTGTGTCACGTCCCGCACCGTCGCCGCGAACATGGTGCCCGTCTCGGTCTCGAGAGGGGCCAGGCTGATATCTATGGCGAACTCACTGCCGTCGGCCCGTTCGCCGAATAGGTCGAAGCCCTCGCCCATGGTCCGAATCCGCGGCTCCGCCTCATAGCCGGAGCGATGGGCAATGTGCGAGTTCCGAAATCGCATTGGCAGGAGCATCTCGACCGGCTGCCCGATCATCCTGGACCGGCTGTACCCGAACAGTCGCTCGGTCTGGGCGTTCACGATGGCGATTCGACCATCACCTTCGATCACGACCACTGCGTCCGGGGCATGCTCGAGGAACGAGCCGAACTTGGCGACGGCCTGCCGCCGCTCGGTGACGTCGCGCACGGCTGCGGCGAACAGCATCCCCCGGCCCGTATCGAGGGGCGAGAGACTGATACCGATCGGAAACTCAGTGCCGTCGGCCCGGAGGCCGAAGAGGTCCAACCGCGCTCCCATCGTCCGGATACGCGGTTGGTCCACATACCCAGAGCGGTGGCCGATGTGGCTCCCACGGGCCGACTCGGGCAGCAACATCTCGACGGGTTGCCCGACCAGCAGACGCCGCGGATACCCGAACATGGCTTCCGTCTGGGCGTTGACCAGGATCATCGTCCCTTCAGCGTTGATGATCACGACCGCATCCGGTGCCAGTTCGAGAAATGCCTGGGACGCCTCCTTGGCCCACTCCTCGTTGAACGAGGCGTGCTGATGGGGCCCAACATCCTGATGGAGCGTCGCTTCCGACGAGCAAGCGGAATCACCGGACACCGTCGCAGACGTCGTGGTCGACTGACCGAGGTGACGGCTCGGGGATCCCTGCGCAGTCATCTCTTCACCGACATCGCCGGCCCGGCGTACCACCGGCCCGCTCCAGCGCCGCCTTGAAGTGCCCGATCCGGACCGGTTTGGTGAGGAACTCGTCCATGCCGGCCTCGAGACACTCCCGTTGATCCTCGACCGTGGCGTTGGCCGTGACGGCAATGATGTACGGCTGGCGGAACGGCAGCGTGCCGGCCCGGATGAGCCTGGTCGCATCAAGTCCGTTCATCTCCGGCATCTGGATGTCCATGAACACCGCGTCGTAGGGCATGAGGTTGACGGCGTGGACCGCCTCGAGCCCGTTTCCGGCCAGATCGACGCGATGCCCCAGCTTCTCGAGGATGAGCCGGCCGACCCGTTGGTTGACGCTGTTGTCCTCGACGAGCAGGACCCGCATCGCCCTGGTCCGCTCGGACCATTCACTCACACCGCGAGCCGCGGACAGCGTTTCACCTGGCCACAAAGCCTCGAGCAGGCTGTCCCGCAGGCGGGCGCTCATCACCGGCTTGGTGAGGATGGCGGAGAACAGATCACTCCGCGTCAGCTGCCACCGACAGGCGCTCAACAGTACGAGGGGGATGGCCCTACCCGCTTCACCGAGCGAGAGACTGACGCCAAGTTCCTCACCGGTCATCTGGGGCATCTTCATGTCGACCACCGCCACGTCGAAGCGCGCACCGGAGCCGACGAGGGCGAGGGCGTCAGCCCCACTCCCCACATCGGAAACCCGCATGCCCCACCCTTCCAGCTGATACCGCAGGATCCGACGATTGGTCGGGTTGTCCTCGACCACGAGCGCATGTCGACCCTCCAACTTGGTGGTCCGGTCCGGCGTGGTACCCGTGGCCGATATCCCGGCGGCGCCCAGCCCGATCGAGAATCCGAACGTGCTGCCCTCGCCGACAACGCTCTCAACGTCGAGGGTTCCGCCCATGGCCCGGACCAACCGGTCACTGATCGCCAGTCCCAGTCCGGTGCCGCCGTGGAGACGGGTGGTCGAAGAGTCGACCTGGCTGTAGGAGTCGAACAGGATGCCCAGCCGATCGGCGGGAATCCCAATTCCGGTGTCGGATACGGAGATCCGCATTTCGTTCCCCCCGGGGTCGTCCCGGTCGGGCTCGATGCTCAACAGCACGTGCCCGTCCTCGGTGAATTTCACCGCGTTGCCAACCAGGTTGACCAGCACTTGACGCAGGCGGGTCACGTCCCCAAGGACCCGAGGGGGACAGCGGTCGTCGAGGTGGCCCAGAAGCTCGATGCCTTTGGTATCAGTGGCCGCGATAACGGCCAATGTGGCTTCCATGCACTCCCGGAGATCGAAAGGCTGGCACTCCATATCCAGCTCCCCTGATTCGATCTTCGAGAAGTCAAGGATGTCATTGATGATCGTCAGGAGGGCTTCGCTGCTTCCGCGGATGGTGTCGACGAAGTCCCGCTGATTGACATCGAGCGGCGTGTCCAACAGCAACCCGGTCATGCCGATCACACCGTTCATCGGGGTGCGTATCTCGTGGCTCATGTTGGCCAGGAACGACGATTTCTGGAGTGACTCCGCCACGGCGTCATCACGTGCGGACTCCAAGATCTCCTTGGCCCACACTTGCTCGCTGATGTCGATCACTGACCCGGTGAGTCGCGGGGCACCCTCGCCGTCGATGACCCGCTCACCTCGCACCTCGAACCACCGGAGCTCGCCGTCGCTGGGACGGACCGACCGGTAGCGAGCCAAGATCGCCTTTCCGGAGCGTTCGCACTCGTCAAGGGCGGACTGCAGCATTTCACCGTCGTCAGGATGGACGTTGGACAGACCCTGCCTGCGGGCTGAGACGGCACCGCCGGCATCGACACCGTAGAGCCGGAACAGTGTGTCCGACCAGGTCACGCAGTGGGTGTCAAGATCCATCTCCCACGATCCGATGTGCCCGATGACCTCGGCCGCATGCAGCCGCCGCCGCTCATCGGCCAGGACGCGCTCATGCACCTTGCGCTCGGTGATATCGACGAAGTGGGCGAGAATATGATGCCGCCGACCTTCCTCGTCATGCATGACGACTGCACTCAACTCGCAATGGATGTCCCGGCCGCTCGACGTGACGTACCGGCGCTCCTCGCGGTTGATGTGGTCCACCGCATCGGGCAGATCGTCTGATGCCCACATCTCCTTCAATGCCCGACGGACGAGAACTGCGTCCGCCGGGTGGCTGACATCGGCGGTGGTCCTCTCGCGGAGCTCCTCTTCCGTATAGCCCAGCAACTCGCAGAGCGCGGGGTTCGGACGCAGGAACCTGCCGTCGAGACCGACTTCGGCGATGCCGACCGGGGCCGCGTCAAAGGCCAGACGGAAGCGGCTCTCGCTGCTGACCAGAAGCCGGTGGGCGGCGGCAACACGCCGAGCCACACCCAGTCGGGTTCCGAGTTCGCCCGGCGAGAACGGCTTGGCGATGTAGTCCTGGGCGCCCGCTTCCAGAAGGGCGGCCGCACTCCACCCTCCCGCTCCCGCCGAGAGGATCACGACCGGGATCCAGGCTGTCTCCGTATCGGACTTGAGACGCGACAGCACCTCGCGGCCGTCGATGTCGGGCAGACCGAGGTCGAGGGTGATGACATCGGGGATGTTTCGGCCCGCAGAGGCGATGCCGTCGGCACCGGTCGACTCCGCGATCACCGTCCATCCCAATTGCTCGAGGGAAAACCGAATGGCCAGGCGAAGGTCGTCGTCGTCTTCAATCACCAGGACGCGGCCGGAGGTCTGGCGCCGGGGTACTGCGTCGGAGGTCATGTGTTGCCATCGGTACCCGACGGTGTCCGCTTGATCTGACAGCAGGGGGGGTTCAACCTAATGTTCCCGAGGGCGCGTTCTCTGGCCCCGCGGCAAACGGCGGATGCCAACCCGCTGCCTCCCCGTGCCGTTGGCCCCACCGGGTCCGGAGGACGATTACTCGCCCTCGCCCCGCCACCGGGCGGCATCGTCCGGACAGCCGGTTGACGATAGATCGGGAGCCGATATACCATGGCGTCCATGGCCAGATCGGAGTCAGCGTCAACGCCTCCGCCCCTGGGCACCCTCGGCCGGTATGCGGGCCCCGCCACACTGATCCTCTCCAGCCTGGCCGACGGGGCCAAGCACGGCTACGCGCTGACCAAGGACGTCGAAGCGTTCTCGGGTGTTCGTCTGGCGCCCGGCACCCTGTACGAAGCGCTCAGCCGGCTCGAAGCCCAAGGTCTGATCGAGGCACTCGAGAGCCACGACCGACGGCGGCCCTACCAGCTGACAGCCTCAGGTGCTGTTGCCCTTCGTGCCCATCTCGACGCCCAGCGGCATGTCGCCAACCTGGGACTTCGCCGATTGACCGGTAGCTGGGGGAGCGCGTGAGCGAAGAGATCGATGTTGCTTGGCGGCGGGCACGACGTCTGCTTCGCTGGTATCCGAAGAGTTGGCAGGCTCGCTACGGCGATGAATTCGCGGAGCTGCTCATCGCCGAGATCATCGAACACCCTCGGTGTCGGCGCCGCACTGCGAATGTGATCTTGAGCGGCTCGCGGGCACGTCTGGCTCAGGCCGGCCTGAGCGGACGGACTCTGCGGCCGGCCGAACAGTTGCAGGTCGGTCTGGTCTCCCTTGGCTGCGCATTGGCTGCCTTTCTGACGTTCGGAGTGGCCATGTGGTCACAGCTCACCATCGGATGGCAGTGGTCGAGGCCGGACAACGTGGGCACGACCATGGCCGTGGTCATGATGTCGGCCGCGATGCTGCTGTTCGTCTCTCTGGCGCTGCTGGCTGCCATTCCCATCGCCTGGCACGTCTTCAGACGTGTCGTGTGTCGTCAGATTGGCGGACTCACCCGACCGTCATTTCTCTTTCTGGCCGGAACGTGGTTCGTCACCGTCGGCGCCCGTCATTTCGGGAACGGCTGGCCGGGTACCGGTGGCCATCCCTGGTTCGGACAGGGCCTCGTCCCCGGAGGCGTGGCCGCCTTCACCTGGGCATCGACGTTGTTCGTGTCCTCCTACTGGGCCCATCCGGGGGCTCTGCTCTCGTTTCCCGTCGCCGAAGTCGCCTGGATGGCGGTCAGCCCGGTCGCGGTGATCTGCCTGGTGGTGGGGGCAGCGAAAACCGTCGGTCGGCTCGATCTGTCGCCGAGAGTGCTCCGCTACGAGGCGTGGCTGGGTGGGATGGCAACGGTCGGGATGTTGATCTTTCTCGTCGGGTCCTGCTGTTGGCTGGTCGATGGTGGCCCGGGGCCACGCAACCTGTTCCATGCAGGCGCCATCGACCTCGCCGGGCTGGTGGTGATGGCCAGTTCGCTGGCCGTGGCTCATCGGGCCACTTATCGGTCCGCCCGCGTACGACCCGACCTTCCGACGAGCTGAGCCATCACCATCGATGAGTGAGGACGAGGCCGAAGCAACCGGCCGCGGCGCCGACAAACCTGATCGAGTGTGGACCAGGCGCCGGGTGCTCACGATTGGACTCGGTGGAACTGCTGCGGTCATTGTGGCCGGTGCCGTCGGTGTCGAGCTCGTCGCCCACGGAATTCTCCCCGGCCAGCAGAGGCTCGACCAACTCGACGGAGCCTGCTCGGTGCGTGAACAGCCGCTCGACTTCTCGACACTGGGCCCTTCGATCTCCGGCCGCTACTTCTCCCACGCCCGCAATCGGGACGTCGGCTACACGATCGGCTATCCACCCGGTCACGCAGTGGGCGACAAGTTGCCGCTGGTGGTCATGCTCCACGGCTACGGAGGGAATCACACCGACGCCCTGACGGGAATGTCACCGGCCCAAGCCGTCGCCCTCCGCGTCGAGGGCCACCCTCTCCCGCCCGTGGCACTCGTGACCGTCGACGGCGGTGGTGGGTACTGGAATCCTCACCCGGGTGACAACCCCATGGCCATGGTCATTGATGAGCTCATCCCGATGGTTCAGACGACGGGGCTGGGCAAGCCACCGCACAAGATCGGGACGATGGGCATCTCGATGGGTGGGTACGGGGCCTTGCTGCTGGCCGAAAAGTTCCCACACCTCATTTCCGCCGTCGCGGCCATCAGCCCCGCCATCTGGATGAGCTACTCCGAAGCCCGATCCGCCAACCCCGGCGCGTACGCATCGGCTGACGACTTTGCCGCCGACGACGCTGTCACCCACGCCGGATCGCTGGCCGGTACGGCAGTGCGAGTGGCATCGGGGGACGCCGATCCCTTCCACCCCGGCGTTCAGGCCCTTGCCCGTGCTCTGCCACCTGGTGCTGTCGTCCGCTTCCCCACCGGTTGTCACACAGACCCCTTCTTCCTCGAGCAGGAGCCCCCGTCATTGTCCTTCTTGGCCCGTCATCTCCACACCTGAGCAGCCTTCAGCATCCGCTGGGTCGGGGATTTCACACTGGCGGGCGATCCGTACATGGAAGGCCATGGCGGTACTTCTTCAGGTTGATAGGGCGGGCCGCAAGGGAGGCGCAAGTCGTCCGGCGGTTCCGTTCCCGCTCGCCGGTGCCCTCCAGGCCCCAGGCGAACTGTGACAGCCAGCCAGGTACGCACGCCGGCTCGGCATCCGCCTCGCCGGTCAACGGCCGAAAGAATGGACGGAGAGCACACCCCCCGAACATTTAGGCCCATCCTCACTCAGCAGGGAGGCCCACATGGCCGAAGAAATGGAAACACCGCAACACGATGGTATCGACGGCTATGGAATCCATAGACAGAACGATCAGTATTCGAGGATCCCAGCCCGAACAGAGCGAGTACTGAGCGAGAGGTACGTCAGTGCGGTGGTGTGATTGATGCCTGCCCCTCAATGACTGGAGCCACACGATGACTCGATACCTGCACCCGCATGACCCCCGCCACCATTCGGTCCCGTTTGGGAGTTCGATATGACGGCGACTCTGGTGGACGACGCTGCTCTCGGGTCCGCACTGGCGATGCTGTGGCAGCGTCACCGACAGACAAATCTGGACCGGATCTCGCTTCTCGAGACCACCACGGCCGATGTGCTGCGATCAAAGGTCGACGGCGATTCCGTCTCCGAGGCGGGAAGCGCGGCCCACAAGCTCGCCGGGTCCCTCGGCACATTCGGATTCGACGCTGGCAGCCGGGCCGCGCTCGAGGTCGAGTACCTACTCAGGGAGGTCGAGATCGACGGCCGGCTCCTGGCCGAAGCCGTGACGGAGTTGCGCGCCTCGGTCCAGGAGGAGAGCAATCATTCCATTGCCGCATTCGGCCAAGCGGGATCCACGGAGACGGTGTCGAATCCTGATGCCTCCATACAGGTCATCTCACGTGACGCCATCCTCATCTCCCGCCTCGCTGTGGCCGCGGCTGCCATCGGGCTCTCCACGAGCTCGAGCGCTGACGTTCCCCCACTCGATGCCATGAGCGCCGAGCTTGCAGTGGTCGTCATCGACGACGGTCCCTTGAGTCCGTGGACCCCATCGGGTCTGCTGGACTCGATCGCGGCACTCGCCGACATGGCGACGGTCATCGTCCTCACCGAACACGACACGTTCGAAGATCGGACGGCGTTGGCCAGGTCCGGTGCTGCGGGTGTCATCCCGAGGTCACAAGGTCCGGCGCAGACCGTTTCCTTTCTTGCCGAGGCCCTGGCCCGCCAGGGAACGGCACAATCCATCGTCCTTTCGCTCAATGCCAGTTCGAACCTCGAGGACTCCCTCCACCGAGCACTTGCCGGATCCGACTGCCACCTCGACATTCGCGACAACGGCCTCGAGCTGTGGGATGCACTCGATGAGCAGGGGGCCGATCTGGTCGTCGTCGGATTCTCCGGATCGCGGCTCAGTGGCCCCGATCTGTGCCGGATGATCCGAGCCCACCCTTGCTGGCATCGTCTTCCGGTTGTCGTCATGGGCGGACGAAGCCGGAGACAACTCGATGAGTCCTTCGCCGCCGGAGCCGACGACTACCTGAGTGTCGGCACTTCATCTCATGATCTGGGCGTTCGGCTGCAGCACCACCTGAGCGCCAGCAGATTGTCCGAGGCACGGAGTGACTTCGACCCGGTGGCGGGAACGGGGAACCGGATGGCCGCCGAGCGGTCATTGGATCGCCTGCTCGGGATGTCCATGCAAAACGGCGATCCGTTCGCGCTCGCCCTTGTCACCATCGATCACTTCGAGCAGATTCGAACGACCGAGGGAACTGCAGTAGGGGATGCCGTCGTGCGCCGCCTCGGATCGCACCTCCTCGGCGCCTTTCAGGGTGAGGATGTCATCGGTCGGTGGACCGATGACGGGTTCGCAATCGGAGTCCACGGAGCTTCCCGTGAAGAGGCCTCGGAACGGATTGCCAACGTACTGGAAGCCATCGCCACGGAGGGCGTCTCGACCACCTCGGGCGGTCTGGCCCATTACACCTTCAGTGCCGGGATCGCCGCCGCGCCCGCCGACGGGTCGAGCTTGGGCTCTTTGGAAAGAATCTGTGAGACCGCGCTCCGCCGGGCGGCGGTGGCGGAGACCAACGTCGTGGTGTCCGGAGAGAGACCGGTCCATGATGAATCCACTGTCCTCGACGTCGTTCTCGTCGAGGATGACGATTCGATGGCCGACGTCATCGAACATGCGCTCGGCCTGCGCAATTACGAGTTCGTGAGATTCAGCGATGGGGCGGATGCAGCGAGAGAGCTGGGACAAGGCACGGTGAGGGCAAAGGTCGTTCTCCTCGACGTCGGGCTGCCAAGTCTCGATGGGTTCGGGGTTCTCCAGGTCCTCCGCAGTCAGGGCATTCTGGACGAGACCCGCGTCATCATGCTGACCGCACGATCGAGCGAGGGTGAGGTGATACGGGCGATCAGCCTGGGGGCAACTGAGCACATCACCAAACCATTCAGCATCCCGGTCCTGCTCGCCCGGCTCGACCAGACACACGTCGGAGCGCTGGCATGAGCGCCGTCGATCTGGTCGTCATCATGCTGGTCGCCATCGGGTCGGCGATCGTGGCCGTCCTGGCCACGGTGTGGGTGAGCAGCCTGGTCCGAGCACACCGCGTGCGGATCGAGCCGACACTCGGGGAGGCTCGTCACGCCATCGTCGCAGCGCTGTCGGGCGGGTCGCAGCAATCAGACGACGCGCTTGCCCACCTCAGCCGATTCTCCCGGCGCTACGTGGCCAGCCTGATGCTCGATTTGGCACCTTCGGTATCGGGTTCGTCACGGGCAGTTCTTGTATCACTGGGAGAGCAGATCGGAATCATCGATCGTGCCCGTACCGGAGTGGGGAGCCACCGATGGTCGACCCGCCTGTACTCGGCCCGGGTGCTCACGGCCTTCGGAGTCGATTGCCCAAGAATGTACGCCCTCCTCATTGATCGATCACCTGAAGTTCGCGCCCAGGCCGCAGCCTGGTGCGTTGCCGTCCAGAACCCTCTGGGAATCGAGAATCTGATCCTGCTGCTCGGCGATACCGACGGCCAGTGCCGATTCGCGGCCCAGGACTCCCTGATCCGAATCGGGCTCCCAGCCTCCGAGGCCCTGATTTCGGCGCTCGGAACCTCGGATGAAGACGTGAAGGCGCGAATCTTGGAGATCGCCGCGGCAATGGGTGACGATCGCTACTTCGACAAGGCTCGCGGGTTGCTCGCAGATCCCTCCCCCTCCACCCGGGCGTTGGCCGCTGCCCTTCTGGCCAGCACGGGAAGCCGGAGCGCCGGCCCGGCGCTGGTCGCCATGCTCGATGACCCTTCGGACGAAGTGGTGTTGGCAGCTGCCGCCGGTCTGGGCAAGCTCGGCTTCTGGTCTGGGGCGGCTGCCGTCGAACTCCTGCTCACTCATCCTGCCTGGGAGCTACGGAAACAGGCGGGAATGACCTTGCTCGCCTTGGGCGCCCCCGGCTCGATTCTGTTGCGGGCGGGCGCGGCGGGTGTGGGGCCGGCGGCCGAGATGGCCATGCAATCGCTCCAGTTGCAATCCCTTTCGATTCAGGAGGAAGCGGCATGACCCATTTCTACAGAACGTTCTTGATGCCGATCACCTATGTCGTGCTGGTCTACTTCGTGGCGCTGGCCCTGTTCTATCTCGTGTTGTACGTCTCGGCCGCTTTGGACATGCGCCACTATCTGCGACGGGTACGGGCTGACAGGTACAGCGAGATCCTGTCATCTGAGATCGCACCCTCAATCTCGATGTTGGTGCCGGCGCACAATGAGGAAGCCAGCATCAAAGAGAGTGTCCGGGCGCTGCTCACCGTGACCTACCCGCAGTTGGAGATCGTGGTCGTCGACGACGGATCGACCGACAACACACTTTCAGAGTTGACCTCCACGTTCGCTCTGGTTCCGATCCATCCCATCTACGATCAGCGACTCGCGACGGAGACAGTGCGTGCCATCTACCGGTCGCAGCAGTATCCCAATCTGGTCGTCGTCTCGAAGGACAACGGTGGCAAAGCCGACTCTTTGAACGTCGGACTCAATATCTCGAGCAGTGAGCTCGTCTGTGCCATCGACGCCGACACGATTCTCGATCCGGACGGGCTCCGCCGTCTGGTGCGTCCGTTCATCCGCTCACACGATGTCGTTGCCGCCGGCGCGACCATCAGGGTGGCCAATGGCTGCACTGTCACCCAGGGTCGCCTGGCATCGGAGCGCGGCCCGCATCGGGCATTGGCCGGCATCCAGGCCGTGGAGTACCTGCGCGCCTTCCTGTTCGGGCGTCCCGGATGGAACCGACTGGGCGGCAACCTGTTGATCTCCGGGGCGTTCGGTCTGTTCCGGCGCGAGAACCTGCTCGAGACCCATGGCTACGTCAAATCGGTCGGTGAGGACATGGAGCTCATCGTGCGCCTGCGCCGTCATGGCTACGAGTCCGGTCAACCGGCACGCGTGGAGTTCGTCCCTGACCCTGTGGCGTGGACCGAGACCCCCACCGGCTTCAGGGAGCTGGGCCGTCAGCGTGAGCGTTGGCAGCGGGGATTCACCGACGTGCTCTGGCGCCACCGTTCGCTGCTGCTGAACCCACGATTCGGTGTGCTCGGCATGGTGGTCTTCCCGGCCTTCGTGCTCTTCGAGTGGATGGCACCAATCATCGAGGTCGTCGGATTGGTCCTCGTCGTCGTCGGGTTGATCCTCGGCCAGGTATCGGCACTGTTCGCCATCTTGTTCTTCTCGCTCGCCTGTGGTGTGGGCATCCTGCTCTCCATGCTGGCGCTCATGCTCGAGGAGCTCTCGTTTCGCCGGTATGGCCGGGCTCGTGATCGGGCGCTGCTCGTGGTGTGGGCCGTGATCGAGAACCTCGGCTACCGGCAGCTCACGCTGGTGTGGCGTCTCCGGGGGATCGTCAGTTACATGCGGGGCAAGAAGTCATGGGGAAAGATGAATCGCAAGGGCTTCGCCCCGGCCGACGATCACGACGTTTCGATCGCCGAGTTCCCCGCACCACCATCGGTCGAGCGGCAGCCCGTAGGAGTCGGGGCGTAGAGTTCTGCCGGTCCGACGTAGCCCGCCGGAGAAATCCGGGCTCATGTCGGATGCGCGGATCGACTCGGGACGAGCGGAGATCCGTCACCCTGAACCACGCCGACTGGATGCTCGCCTGAGCGGTCGGGAAGATCCACGTCGACCTCGACTCCGAGGGTCGGCACGATCCGGTCGAGCCAACGGGGCATGTACCAGTTTGCCCGCCCGAGCAACTCCATCACTGACGGCACGAGGACGAGTCGCACCAGGGTGGCGTCGATGAGGATGGACGCAGCGAGGCCGAGGCCGAAGACTTTCAGGACCCGGAGCGGATCGCCGATCACGAAGGAGCCGAAGACGCAGATCATGATGGCGGCGGCCGCGGTGATGACCCTCGCCGTCTTGGCCAGACCGTCGGCCACGGACACCGAGTTGTCCCCGGTACGCCGCCACTCCTCACGGATGCGACTGAGCAGGAAGACTTGGTAGTCCATCGTGAGTCCGAACAGGATGGTGAACATCATCAGCGGTATCCACGGATCGATAGGGCCAGTGCGCCCGATGCCGATGATCGATCCGCCCCAGCCCCATTGGAAGACAGCAACGATGACCCCGTACGCGGCACCGACGGAGAGGAGGTTCATGATCGCCGCCTTGACCGGGATGACGACGGAGCGGAACACCGCCATCAGCAACAAGAAGGCGAGCAAGATCACCGCCCCGATGACCCAGTACAGGCGGCCGGCGAGGTAGTCGGCGGAATCGACGCTTGCCGCTGTCTCCCCGCCGACCAGCACCTTGAGACCGGTGCGGGCGGTAACCGCGGGGATGTCAGTTGCTCGAAGTCGGGCGACGAGCACGGAGGTCTGGGCGGCCTCAGGGGCGGTCGTCGGATACGCGATGAACAGCTGCGCTGTGATCGGCGTTGACGTCGACCGGTGCTGCAAAGGCAACGCCGGGGGTGGTCCGCAATGCCGAGTCGACCTTGTGCATGACATCGACATCGGCGGCGGACGAAAGCGGTGCGGCCACAATCAGCGGCCCGTTGAAGTCGGGTCCGAATCCCTCTGACAGAAGGTCGAACGCCTGGCGGGTCGTCAGCGACGTCGGGTCGTTGCTGGCATCGGTGAAGGCCAGGCGCATGGAGAAAAGCGGGATAGCCAGGGTGAGCAACACCAATAGCGCGCCGATCCCCGCCAACCAGGCACGGCGCTGGATCATCCGGCTCCAGCGATACCAGACGCTGTCCGCTGCCGGTGTGGCCCCCGACTGGAGGAGCTTCGGGACGTGCAGCCGGTCGATGCTCCGTCCGGCGAATCCCAACAAGGCCGGCAACAGGGTGAGCGCGGCTGCCATCACCAGAAGTACTGCGGCGATGGTCCCGACTGCGAGTCCCTGGAGAAACGGTAGCTGGAGAAGGAACAGCCCCAGCAAGGAGATGACCACCGTGGTCCCCGCGAACAGCACAGCCCGACCCGAGGTGGCCAGAGAGGTGACCGCCGCCTGGCGAGGGGTGCGGGATTCGAACAAACCCTGCCGGTAGCGGGTGACGATGAACAACGCGTAGTCGATGCCGACACCCAGAGCGATCATGGCCAGCAATTCGGGCGCAAAGACGGGCACGTTCAGAAGGTGGCTGAGCAGGTCCTCGAGAGCAAAACCGACAGCGATCCCGAAGAGAGCCGTCAGGATCGGGAGTCCCATGGCCACCACAGAACCGAAGGCAATGAGCATGATCAGCATGGCCGCCACAATCCCGGCCCCCTCGCTCGGCCCCGGGGCGGCTGTTATCACGTTCCCGATGGGACCACCCCCAAGGGCGATCCTGTAACCAGGTCGCTCGAAGGACTCGGCCACGTCGATGACTCTGGAGGTTGGTCGTCGACCTCGATCACGCGCAGGCCCACGCTATGCAGCTGATCGAGAAACTCGGCATTTGTGAACCGGTCTGGAGGGTGTTCGAACAAATGGCGTGACAGCCAGTCGTGGCGGGCCACGTCATGATCCTGGGAGAAGAGTCGGCCCCCGGTCGTGAGCACCCTGGCGATCTCCCTGAGCCCGGCGCGCCAGTCGGGGACATGGTGCAACACGGCGAAGTTGAAGACTGCGTCGAACTTTCCGTCTTGATAGGGAAGGTCTGTGACATCACCGTCCACGACGACGACTCGCTTCCCGTAGCCATCCAGCCGACGAATCGCACGATCGACCATTCTCGGGTCGACGTCGATGGCGGTGACGCTGGCGGCGCCAAACTCATCCAGTTCGCAAGCGACGCACTCGCCCGGACCACAGCCGACGTCGAGAACGTTGAGCCCGTCGGTTCGCCCACCGAGCTCGATGAGTTTTGGGACCACGCCTTGTCGCAGCCGCTTGGTCCGCAGACCACTATTGATGTAGATCGACTCGGCCCAGTTCATCCGCACCCGGGAAACGGTAGTACCGAGGCACCGTCGTACCTCGTAGGCGGATCACTGCCCAGGTCATGGCTCGAAAGGTTTGGCGGCAATGAGGCTGGCCTGTGGCCGATTCTCACGACCCTGTGCAGCTCGCAACAGCTGGGTGTGCACGACCAGGCCTGTCTGACCGGCCAGGCCGGCGACCCGCTCGAGCGTCACGTCGTAGGTGTCGACGGAGGCGCCTTGAACGTAGGTCACCGTCCTGGGCCGATCTTCGTCTCCGACGTGGAAGCCGACCAGCAGGTACCCTTCCGGCGCCAGCACCCGGGAGAACTCGGTGAACACGCCGGGAAGCTCGTCCGGCGGGGTGTGGATGGTCGAGTACCAGGCCAGAACCCCGCCGGCCACGGCGTCGGCCAGGTCCACGGTGGTGATCGATCCGACGTCGAAACGTAGGCGCGGGTGCGCCAGGCGAGCGAGATCGACCATTGCGGGCGAAAGTTCGATACCGAAGGCGTCCACCCCCAGCGCGTCCAGGTGAGCGGTGATGCGACCGGTACCACAGCCCAGGTCGGCGACCGGCCCGAGGTCGGCTGCCGTGGTCAGTTCGGCGAATGTGACCAGCATCGCCCGGTCGAGAGCGGTCTCTGCCCGAAGATCCGGAAGCAGGCGGGCATAGTCGACCGCGGCGGCATCGTAGGCTGCCCGCGTGCGGTGCAAGTGGTCTGGCTCATCCACGGCTTCGGACCCTACCCCTGCCCGGGTCACGCGAGCCCGCTCCTAACCTCCGCGGAGCTCGCGCTTGAGCACCTTTCCGGAGGGGTTGCGGGGCAGGGCGTCGAGGAAGGTCACGGCTTTGGGGACCTTGAACCGGGCCAGCTGGCCCCGGCAGTGGTCGAGGAGGACGTCGGCGGTCGCGCCGGCATCCTGACGCAGGACGACGAAGGCCACGGGGACTTCGCCCCACCGGTCGTCGGGACGGCCCACCACCGCCACCTCCAGTACGGCGTCGTGCTCGTAGAGCACACGCTCGATCTCCGAGCTGGCGATGTTCTCGCCGCCCGACACGATCATGTCCTTGAGCCGATCGACGATGAAGAGGTAGCCGTCGTCGTCGCGGACGCCGATGTCCCCGCTGTGGAACCAACCGCCGGCGAACGCAGCCGCAGTGGCGGCGGCATCCCGCCAGTAGCCCTTGAACACCTTGGGGCCCCTGATGACGATCTCCCCCGGCTCTCCCGCGGGCAACGATCGCCGCTGCTCGTCCCAGATGTCGATGTCGACATAGAGGCACGGACGGCCCACACTGCCCAGCTTGCGCACCATGCTCTCCCGATCGAGAAAGGTGTCTCCGGACACCGTCTCGGTGAGACCGTAGGCGTCGGCAAACCATGCCGACGGGAACGTGCGCTGGAGCCGCTCGATGAGCGGGATCGGCATCTTCTCGCCACCGTTGATGACCACCCGCACCGATGACAGATCTCGTTGCCCGATGTCCGGCAAGGCCATGATGGCGTTGACCATGGCCGGTGCCAGCCACACCGTGGACACCCGCGACCGCTCGAGCTCGTCGACCGCAGCGGCGGCATCGAACGCACGGTGGATGATGGTCGTCGCTCCTGCGGCGATCAGTGAGGTCGTCGTGAGGTCGAGCGCCCCGACGTGGTACAGCGGACCGCAGGCCAGCCCGAGGTCGGCACCGGTGAACCCGAACTCGATGATGTGCCCGAGGTTCTTCCAGGCCAGGTTGGCATGGGTGATCATCACGCCTTTGGGCCGTCCCGTGGTACCTGAGGTGTACATCAGCCGGTGCACGTCGTCCGCCGCCATCGGGACGCGCGCCGCCTTGTTCGTCGTGGAGCGCAGATCGTCGAGTGTGGTCCACCCGTCCGCCGGTTCCTGCCGTGACACGCAGGCACGGAGGAGGGACGACTCCATGCCGCCCGTGGCCGCGTCGGCCAGCTCGACGAGCGGTCCGTCGCAGACCAGCGCGCTGGCTTGGGAGTGCTCGAGGATGTAGCGGACCTCGGGGGCGGCCAGCCGCCAGTTGATCGGCATGGCAATGGCGCCGAGAAAGTTCGCCGCGAAGATCGTCTCCAGGAATTCGGGACAGTTGTACGAGAGGAGCGCCACCACCTCGCCCCGGCCCACGCCGCGCTCGGCCAGACCGCCGGCCAGCGCCACGGCTCGTTCGGCCATCTCTCCATAGGTGATGGTCTCGCCCTCGAACACGGTGATCGCCTTGTCGGGGGTACGGTCCGCGTGGTGAGCGAGCACGGCGAACCAGTTCATGTCCGCCTGCATCAGCAGTGAGGGTGTCTCCTCTGCCACCTCACACCCCCACGCACGTCGGGACGACCATCCGTACGACCACCGCGAAGCCCTCCCGTTTGACCCGGGATCGTGTTCCACCGGTCAGCCTAGGCAGATCCCGGCAGCCGGCGGTCGGCCCGCTAACCTCGCTCCCAATGGCACGGACGGACGCAGCCGGTGATTCTCCCCGCAGAGCCAACTGGCAGACGCGTCGCCAGGCCATCATCGACACGTCAGCGCCCGTCTTCGCCCGGCACGGCTACCACGCCACCGGCATCATGGAGCTCTGCGCGGCCAACGACCTCGGCAAGGGGGCGCTCTACCACTACATCGGCTCCAAGGAGGAGCTCCTGGCGGCCATCCACGACCGCGTCATGGACGAGGTGATGCTCGGGGCGGACCGGGTGGCCGAGGCCGGCGGCTCCCCATCGGCGCAGCTGGCCATGCTCGGCGACGAGTTGCTCGATGTGATCCATCGGTACCCGGATCATGTCTGGGTCTTCCTGCACGAGTTCCCCGCCCTCACCGGCGAACGGGCCGAGCAGTTCCGGAAGCGGCGCCGCAAGTACGAGGAACGGGTCGAGGCGGTCCTCCAGGCCGGGGTAGAGACGGGCGAGTTCAGAGAGCTGGAGCCGCGGTTGACGGCCATGGCGTGGCTCGGGATGCACAACTACACCTATCTGTGGCTGAAGGCGGGCGGGCGGCTGTCGGCCCGGGACGTGGCCAAGCCGTTTGCAGAGATCTTCATGCGGGGGATCGCCAACCCGGCCGCCGAGCCAAGCCGCTAGCCCTCCCCACGCCGCCGGCCCGCCTCATGGCGCGGAGTACCCGCCGTCGACCACCATCGTCGATCCGGTCGTCCAGCGTGAGGCATCACCGGCCAGGTAGGAGTAGGCACCGGCAAGGTCACCCGCGGTCCCGAGCCCGAGGGGATGGCGACCGGCGATGGCGTCGAGCGCCTCCTGTGGAACATCGTCATGGATGGCGGACAGGAACGTTCCCGGGCACACACAGTTGACACGAATGCCATCCCGTGCGTATTCGACCGCGGCCACCTTGGCCAGCTGCATGACCGCCGCCTTGGTCGCACAGTAGGGAGCTGCATGTGACCACGCTGTCAGACCGGAGACCGATGCCGTCAACACGATCGATCCCGACCCTTGCGGGCGCATGACAGCCACCGCGGCGCGGATGCCGTTCACCGCGCCGAGGACGTTGATCCGGAAGGCTCGCTCCCAGTCCTCGGTGGTCAGATTGTGTATCCGGCCGTTCGGCGAGAGCACGCCGGCGTTGCTGATCAGGACGTCGAGGCGCCCGAAGCGCTCGACGGCCAGGTCGACCACCGACTCGACCTCGGCGAAGTCGCTCACATCCGCCAGTCTCGTGACGACCGACCCGTCGGTTGTGGCCAGGCCGGTGACGGTGGCCTCGAGCGACGGGGCACTGACATCGCTCAGCACGAGGTCGGTGTCGGGTTCGTCGGCGAGCTTCTTCGAGATGGCGGCGCCCAGCGCGCCCCCGGCTCCGGTGATGGCCACCACCCGGCGCACGGCTTTCACAGCAGCAGGTATCCGCCATCGACGCTGAGCACGGTCCCGGTGACGAAGGCGGAGGCGTCGGAGACCAGGAATTGGTACGCGCCGGCCAGCTCGGCCGGTGCTCCCCACCGTCCCTGCGCGGTGTGCCCGGTGATGGCGGCGGAGCTCTCCGGGCTGTTCTTCCACCCGTCGGCCAGCGGGGAGTCGAACCATCCCGGGGCCACCACGTTCACGGTGATGCCGACGGGGGCGAGGTCCAGGGCCAGGCCCTTGGCCACGCCCACCACCCCGGCCTTGGAAGCGCTGTACGCGGTCAGTCCCCTGCGCGGCCGCTCGCCCAGGACCGAACCCGTGAAGATCAGGCGCCCGCCCTGGCCCATGACCCGGGAGGCGGCGCGGGCCCCGAGGAAGGCACCCGTGAGGTTCACCTCCAGGATCTGCCGCCACACCGAGGCCTCGGTCTGGCGCGGGCCGGCCACGATCGGCGAGATGCCCGCATTGCAGATCCAGGCGTCGGCGCCACCCCATTCGGCCACCATGGCGTCGGCCACCGCCTCGTTGACGTCTTCGTCGGTCACGTCGCCGCTGAGTACGAGCGTCGGACCGGGAAGCCGCGCCGCCACCGCCTTCAGGTCGCGCTCGGTGCGCGCCACCAGGGCCACGGATGCGCCGGCGTTCGAGAAGGCATGGGCCAGCAGGCAACCGAGCCCCCGGCTGGCGCCGGTGATCACCACCCGCTTCCCCGCCACCGCGCCGGGGTTGGGGAAGGACTCGGGGATCTCGATTTCACCGATCATCGCGCTTCCCTTGTTGTACCGACCGACCGGTATACTACACAATCGGTGAGCACCGATCCGTCCGCATCGTCGTCGTTCTCGACGGTCGACCTCCTCGAGATGTACCGGCGGATGGTGCTCATCCGTGGGTTCGAGGAGCGGGTGTCCGCGCTCTACCGCGACGGGGAGGTCCCCGGTTTCGTCCACCTCTCGATCGGACAGGAGGCCACCGCCGTCGGGGCCTGCTGGCCGCTCCGGCCGGCGGACGCCATCACCTCCACCCACCGCGGCCATGGCCACTGCCTGGCCAAGGGACTGGACCCCCTGGGCATGTTCGCCGAGTTGATGGGCAAGGACCAGGGCACCAACCGCGGCCGCGGCGGCTCCATGCACATCGCCGACCCGAAGCTCGGGATCTTCGGCGCCAACGGCATCGTGGCCGCGGGCCTGCCCATCGCCGTGGGGGCGGCGACGGCCTCCCACCTGCGGGCCGACGGCAGTGTGACGGTGGCCTTCTTCGGGGACGGCGCGTCGGCCCAGGGTGCGTTCCACGAGGCCATGAACCTCGCCGCGGTGTGGGAGCTGCCGGTGATCTTCTTCTGCGAGAACAACGGCTACGCCGAGTTCTCCCCGGCATCGACCCAGCACGCGGCGTCGCTCGAGCAGCGGGCCGCAGGCTACGGCGTCGGCTACGTGGCCGTCGACGGCAACGACGTGGTGGCCACGGCATCGGTGATGGCCGACGCCGTCCTCGCCGCCCGGGCCGGTGGCGGACCCACCGTGGTGGAGGGCGCGACCTACCGCTGGCACGGACATTACGAAGGTGATCCGCAGCGCTACCGGTCATCGGACGAGGTGAGCGCCTGGGAGGCACGGGATCCGCTGCCGGCCCACGCCGGCCGGCTCCGGGCGGCCGGCGTGGAGGACGACGAGATCAAGGCGCTCGAGTCGTCGGTGGCCGACGCGCTGGACGAGGCCGTCGACGCCGCCCGCCGGCTCTCCAACCCGCTGGCGGCCACGTTGAGCGACTTCGTCGTCCGGGCCAGACCGGCCCCCGTGGAGCCTCCCCCGCCGCCGGACGACGCGCCGGTGTATCGCACCATGGACGCCATCCACGCCGCGCTGGAGGCCGAGCTGGCCGCCGACGACCGGGTCTTCGTGGCCGGCATCGATGTCGGCGCCGGGGGCAATGTGTTCGGGCTGACCCGGGGGCTGGCCGATCAATTCCCGGGACGGGTGCGGGACACCCCCATCTCCGAGACGGCCATCATCGGCCTGGGGGTGGGTGCGGCCATGGCCGGGATGCACCCGGTGGTCGAGATGATGTACCTCGACTTCCTGGGTGTCTGCTTCGACCAGCTGCTCAACCAGGCGGCCAAGCTCCCGTTCATGACCGGCGGTGCCGCGGAGATGGCCTTGACCGTGCGGACCCAATTCGGTGCCGGGCGTTCCTCGGGAAGCCAGCACTCGCAGAGCCTCGAAGTGCTGCTGGCCCACATCCCCGGGTTGAGCGTCGTCATGCCGTCCACCCCTGCCGACACCTACGGGCTGCTCCGGGCGGCCATCCAGGACCCGAACCCGGTGGTCTTCATCGAGAACCGGCTGCTGTACGGCATGAAGGGCCCGCAGGCGCCCCCCGACCACCTCCTCCCCATCGGGAAGTCGGCCGTCGTGCGTCGAGGAACCGACGTGACCGTCGTGTCGGTCTCACGGATGGTCCACGAGGCGGTCGCCGCGGCTGAGCGCCTGGCCGACGAGGGCCTCTCCGTCGAGGTGATCGACCTGAGGACGGTGGCGCCCCTCGACATGGTGCCCGTCCTCGACTCCGTACACAAGACGAGCCGGCTGCTCATCGCCCACGAGGCCGCGGTCCCGTTCGGTATCGGCGCGGAGATCGCGGCCACCGTCGTCCGCGAGGGCTTCTGGGACCTCGACGCACCCATCGAGCGGATCGGGGCCGTGGCCACGCCTCCCCCCTACGCCCCCGACCTCGAACGGGCCTGGCTCCCCGACCGCGACACCATCGCCGACGCCGTCCGGCACCTGCTCGCTGTCTAGGGTTCCTGTCCAGGCGCTCTGGCTAGCAGCCCAGGGCGCGGGCGATGACCAGGTGCTGGATCTCGTTGGTGCCCTCACCGATCTCGAGCACCTTCGAGTCACAGTAGAAGCGGGCCACGGGTGTCTCGAGCATGTAGCCGAGGCCGCCGTGGATCTGGACCGCTTCCGAAGCCGCCCAGGTGGCCACGCGGCTGGCCTTCAGCTTGGCCATGGCCGCCTCCTTGAGGAAGGGCTGGCCCTGGTCCCGAAGGTAGGCGGCCCGGTAGGTGAGCCAGCGGGCCGCCTCGAGCTCGGTGGCGATGTCGGCCAGCTTGAACTGCACGGCCTGGAAGGTGGAGATGGGCCGCCCGAACTGCACCCGTTGGCCGGCGTAGGCGGTGGCCAGGTCGAGCACGGCCTGGGTCAGGCTGAGGGAGAGGGCGGCGATGGAGATCCGCCCGACCTCGAGCGTGCGCAGGAACTGGCTCAGTCCCATGGTGGGATCGCCGATGAGCTGCTCGTCGGGAACCCAGACGTCGTCCAGGTAGAGCTCGCGGGTGTCGAGGCCGCGCCATCCGATGCCGCGCATCTTCGGGCCCATGGTGAACCCGGCGGTGTCCTTTTCGACCACGAAGCTGCCGTAGCTCGGCCTCTGGTCGTCAGCCGCCCCGATGCGGGCCAGGAGAGTCACCCCGAACGACATGTCGGTCCCGGCGTTGGAGATGAAGGTCTTCCGGCCGTTGATCAGCCAGCCACCTTCGTGCCGTTCGGCTCGGGTGCGGATGCCACGGGCGTCGGAGCCGGCGTCGGGCTCGGTGAGCCCGAAGGCGCCGAGGACGCGACCCTCGGCCAGCGGTCGCAACCACCGCTCGCGCTGGGCGTCGTTGCCGAACAGGTACAGCGGCAGGGAGCCGATGGTCACGTGCGCCTGCCAGGCTGCGGCCACGGACTGGTCGGCCGCACCGATCTGCTCCATGGCCGCCACGAAGCCCACCGTGGACATACCGATCCCGCCCCATTCCTCGGGCACGAGCATCCCGAGCAGACCGAGCTGTCCCATCTCGCGGAGCAGGTCGGTCGGACAGCGACCGTCCTCCCAGGCCGCCGGGGCCCGAGGGGCGATCTCCTGTTGGGCGAAGGTGCGACAGAGGTCGACCAGGTCCCGTTCCGACTCGTTGAGCGAGAGGTCCACGTCGTCCCTAGCCCACCGGTCGGCCGGCAGTCGGCAGCCGCCTAGGAGTCAACGGGATCGCCACCGCTCGGGAAGAGATGGGTCATGAAGGCGGCCGACCAGGCCATGAGGTCGGTGGGGACGACGTACCCCGTCTCGTCGTTGATGGTGGCCCAGTGACGGGCGACGTCCTCGATGGTCGGCTCCGGCGTGGGGTGGACATACCCCTCGGTCGAGGCGATGAAGATCCGGGAGAACCGGCCGAATCCGGCGGCGTAGATCTCACCGCTGGCCGGGCAGTCCTCGTGGGCCAGGAAGGCGACCATGGGCGCGACGAGGTCGGGCGACATCCAGGGAGAGGCCTCTGCGGTTGGACCCGTCTGAGCAGCCTGGCCGGCCATCCGGGTGACGGCCCCGGGTGCGATGAGGTTGACCTTGATCCCATGGGCGGCCCCGGCCGTGGCCAGGCTGCGGGCGAGCCCGATCACCCCACCCTTGGCGGTGGCGTAGGAGAGGTTCTTCGGGAGGCCGAACAGCCCCGACGATGTGGTCATGACGATGCGGCCATAGCCCTGGTCGACCAGGTGGGGCCAGGCCGCCCGGGTCGTGTTGAACGATCCCTGCACATGGACGGCGAGGTGACTGGCCAGATTCTCGGCGTCGGCCTCGGGCAGGCCGGCCCAGCGGATGATGCCGGCGTTGTTGACCAGGATGTCGAGGCGTCCGAACCGCTCGACGGCAGCCGCGATGAGCGACCCGCCGCCTTCGGGGGTGGACACGTCGCTGGCGTCGGCGATGGCCGCTCCCCCGGTCCCGACGATCTCGTTGGCCACCTCGGAGGCCACTCCCGCGTCCTCACCGACCCCGTCCAGCGACCCGCCCAGGTCGTTGACCACCACGCTGGCTCCGCGGGAGGCGAGCAGGAGGGCGTAGGCCCGGCCGATGCCACGCCCGGCTCCGGTGACAACGGCAACCCGTCCCTCGAAACTGAGCTCGTTCACCAGACCGTCTTTCGCCG
>JBEKIU010000022.1:0-33198 GCA_050011635.1 Acidimicrobiales bacterium | reverse complement strand
GGACAAGATCCCGGACTCGGGGTACATCGCGGCCATCTCCGCCGCGGTGTTCGTCGGCAGTCTGTGGTTGCCCTTCGGCGGCCCTCTGGCATTCGACTTCTATCCCCGTCTCAACGCTCCGACGCTGTTCTCGTTCGCACTCGTCTACCCACTGCTCTGGCTCGGCATTCATCTTCCGTTCCACAGGATCGGCGCCCACAACGACTACTCCTACGGCGTCTACGTCTATGCGTCGCCCGTGCAACAGCTCTTGGCCATCTGGGGTGTCCAACATTGGGGCATGCCCGCGTACACGGTTCTCGGCATCGTCGGGACGGTACCCCTGGCCGTGGCCAGTTGGTGGTTGGTGGAGAAGCGCGCCCTGCGGCTGAAAAAGGCACGATTCGGTCAGGACGACGCCACTGCTCTGCCGGCGCCGTGACCTCACCTTCGATGGCATGGCCCGCTCCGACTGCCCATCGGTCCGGCCCGACCGCAGACCGTACCCGGCACGGGCGGCCGGGGCCGACCCTGCCGGTCGGCGTCGATGTCACGCCACCGTGGCCGCGCGGCACCCACGGCACGAACCCGGGCCCCGCACCGCATCGTTCCGATGCTGATGAAAGAGCGGATTCGGTCGTATGATTGGCGGCATGGTACCGAACGGGGGGTCCCGCGACCCGGGGCGGACGAGGGCGCGCGCCCTTGCCTTCTACCTCCCCCAGTTCCACCCGATTCCGGAGAACGACGAGTGGTGGGGCCGGGGGTTCACCGAGTGGACCAACGTCACCAGGGCCCAACCCTTCTTCCCGGGCCACTACCAACCGCACGTCCCCGGGGAGCTCGGCTACTACGACCTGCGCGTTCCCGAGGTGCGGGAGGCCCAGGCGGCATTGGCCGCCGCCTACGGCATCTCGGGGTTCGTCTACTACCACTACTGGTTCCACGGGAAGCGCCTGCTCGGGCGACCCCTCGACGAGGTGCTGGCCTCGGGTTCACCGGACTTTCCCATCGCCCTGTGCTGGGCCAACGAGGAGTGGACCCGGAACTGGGACGCCAGGACCGGGCAGGTCCTGATGCCCCAGGAGTTCAGTGACGAGGACGACCTGGCCCACATCCGTTGGCTGGCCACCGCCTTCGCCGACGACCGCTACATCAAGATCGACGGCAGGCCCCTGATGCTGATCTACCGGCCCGGGCAGCTCCCCAACCCAAAGCGCACGGCCGACATCTGGCGTGCCGAGGCACAGCGGCTGGGGTTTCCCGACCTCTATCTGTGCTGGGTGGAGAGCTGGGGTCCCCCTCCCGGTGGCCCGGAGGCCTTCGGCCTGGATGCCTCCGTGGGGTTCATGCCCCTGAGCGGTGAGCGGATCTACGCGCCCTTCGAGGGCGCCCGCGGCCACCGGATCCTCGACTACCGATCGGCGTACGAGGCGTCGCTCCAGCGGATGGCACCGTCGTGGAAGCGGTTCCCGTCGGTGATGGTGGGCTGGGACAATACGGCTCGCAGGCCGCACGGTGCCACCATCTTCACCGGGTCGACCCCGGAACAGTACGAACGCTGGCTGCGCTTCGCCGTCGACTCGGTCAGCGGTGTCCGCCAAGAAGAGAACTACTTGTTCATCGTGGCGTGGAACGAATGGGCGGAGGGTAACCACCTCGAACCCGATCAACGCTACGGACGGGCCTTCCTCGAGGCCACCAAGGCCGTGCTCTTGGACCCGCCCCGCTCGACCGTCGGCAAGCCCGGCGAGCTGCGCGCCGTGTCGCCCGATGGCGAGCTCGGACCGAAGACGTTCGACTACGTCTACCCCTACGAGCACGAGAGTGCCGTGGCCAACGCGGCCGGTCTGATCGGCGACCTCAACCTCGGCCGGCGGAGCACGGTCGTCGACCTCGGGGCCGGCACCGCGGTGATCAGCCACGCGCTCCGCAGGGCCGGGATCGCCTATCACGGGCTCGAGCTCCATCCGGTGGCCGTCGACCTCATGCACGAGGCGGGCATCGACGCCACGCTCTGCGACCTCACCGATTTCGATGCCGTGCAATCCGTGCTCGACGACATCGGCAACATCGGTGCCATGACGCTCCTCGACGTCATCGAGCACCTCACCCAACCCCATGAGCTCCTCGCTGCCCTGTCGGCGTGGTCGCTGAAGCACGGTGAGGTTCCACTGGTGGTGTCGGTTCCCAACGTGGCCCATTTCGACCTCGGGCTGCGCCTGCTGTGTGGTCGGTGGACTCTGTCCGACACGGGTCTGCTCGACAGCACCCATCTCCGGTTCTTCACCGAGACGACCTTGAAGCGGATGTTCGAGCGGTGCGGGTGGCGGGTGGTCGCCCGCGACGACTTCATCAGCCTGCGCACCGACCAGTACGACGACGAGCTCAACGACGGGCTGCCCGTCGAGATGATCGGCGCGCTCCGTGCCCTGTCCCAGTCGTACAACCCCAAGGCGTCCGTCCAGCAGTTCGTGTGGACCCTGGCGCCCTTCCCGGTCAGCTCCCCCCCGACCTCCTACCTGGAGGCGATGGCCGAGCCGGAAGGAGCGTCGGAGCTGGACGCAGAGCCCAACGACAACCTGGCCGTCCGCTCCTATCTGGCGTCGGTCGGCCTGCTGTCCAGCGAGACCAACCGCCGGGCCGCCAAGCACCTCCGGTCGGGCGTGATATGGCGGGGCAGACGGGTGGTCCTGAAGAAGGTCAACAAGTCGCCGCGGCTGTCCGCCTATTCCAAGAAGCTTCGCGGTTGGCTTCGTTGAGGTGCCCATGACCGGACCGGCCGGGCCATGGGTGCTGGTCGTCGGCATGCACCGCAGCGGTACCTCGGCGGTGGCCGGCGCCCTCGGGGCGGTGGGCCTCGATCTGGTCCATCCCGACGATCGGATGGACTGGCCCGAGAGCAATCCCGAGCACTGGGAGAGCCTGGCGCTCGGCCTGCACAACGAGGACCTCCTGACCAGGCTGGACGGCGCATGGGATGCACCCCCCGATGCCTACCGGGGCTGGGAACGCAGCCCGGCCATCGCCGGTGCCCCCGATCCCACGCCCCTGTTGGAGGTGGCCTATCCGGAGCCCGGGCCGAAGGTGTTCAAGGACCCGCGTCTGTGCCTCCTCCTCCCCTACTGGCGGAACATGCTCCCGGCTCCGATCGCGGCCGTTCTGGTCTGGCGGTCGCCCATGGCTGTGGCCCTGTCATTGAAGAAGCGGGACAGCCTTCCTTTGGCCGACGGGGTCGCCCTGTGGGAGCGGTACAACCGCCGGGCCGTCGACGGCCTCGACGGGGTGGACACCTACGTCCTCGACTACGAGTCCGTGGTCGGGGACGGCGACCGGTCGATCGGGGCGCTCATGACCTGGCTCGGTTCGCTCGAGCAGTTCGAGGACGCCGCCCGACAGTGGGACACGGCGGCGGCTTCGAAGGCGATCGTGGGCGGGTTGCTCCATCATCCCGGCGACGACCCCGACGACGGGGACGCTGTCGTGCTCGCCGAACAGAGACAGCTCGTCCACTACCTGGCCGACGCGGCCGGCGGTCACCGGCCCCTCCGTGCGGCGCCACTCGGCCGGGAATCCGCATGGACCACCTCGATCCTGCGGCTCCGCCAGGAGCTCAGCGGGCCCAGGCGGGAGCTCGATGCCGCCAAGGACCGTCTGCGTATCACCCGAAAGGAGCTGGAGAGCACCAAGGCCGGATTGGCCAACCTGCGGGCGTCGACCAGCTGGCGGGTCACCGCTCCGTTGCGCACGCTGACGACGACACTCGAAGGACTGCGTCGCGATCCGTCCGACAGGTGAGCGACACTTGAACCCCGGGTCCACCGCCCGATCTGCCTTCCGCCGGCTGCCTGTGCCCGTCCAGGCTCAGGTGCTGCGCCGGACGGGCCGGTATCCCCCATGGGCCGACGGCCGTGCCCCGCGTGCCCCGGCCTGCCCGCCCGGGATGACCGTCGGGCCCCCCGACTTCGTCGGCGTGGGGGTGTCCAAGTGCGGAACCTCGTGGTGGTTCAACCTGGTGCTGGCCCATCCCGACCTGTGCGGCCCGATCAAGAAGGAGCTGCTGTACTTCAACCGGATCTTCTTCGAGCGGCACCGCGACACGGGCTGCACCGACGAGGAGCTCCGGGCCTACCACGACTGGTTCCCGCGTCCCCCGGGGGCCAAGACGGGTGAATGGACACCTTCCTACATCTTCTCCTACCGGCTGCCGCCCATCCTCCGCAGGGCCGCCCCCGATGCCAAGATCCTCGTCCTCGTACGCGACCCGGTCGATCGCTACCAGTCGGACATCTCGAGGCGCATGCCCCGCCGCCGGCTGCGCAACGTCCGCTACCGGGGCCTGGCCCACGGCTACTACGGCTCGATACTCGAACCGTGGGAGGCGGAGTACGAACCGTCCCAGCTCTCGGTCATGCAATTCGAGGCGTGCGTCCGCCACCCCGCTGAGCACCTTGCCGCCACCTACCGGTTCCTCGGGCTCGACGACTCGTTCCGCCCGCCGGCGCTGCACGAGGCCGTCAACCCGACGAAGTCGAAGCGGGCGATCGACGCCGGGTTCAGGCACCTCCTCGTCGAGTGTTACGAGCCCGACGTGGCCGCCCTCGCCGCCCGGCATCCCCAGATCGACCTCCGGCTCTGGCCCAACTTCTCCTACCTGGCCAAGGACACGAGATGATGGATCAGCCCTCCGGCCGCCCGTCACCCGGTGGCGTGGCCCGTTCGCGCATCGGCTCGACGGGGTAGCGGATCCCGAGCCTGCCGAAGGCCCCGTCGAACAGGCCACGGGCGATGACCCCGAGCCGGCGCAGCCGACCGTGCTTCTCGCGCCAGATGGCCCGGGCGGCCAGCTTCGAGAGATTGCGGGGGTAGTGGCCGAGACGTCGCTTCAGGTGCATGCTCACGTAGAGCATGTTGCGGGCCTCGTAGTAGTACTTCCACAGCGGAACGCCGTCGCCCTGGCGGATGGCGTCGTGCTCCACGAGGGCGCCGTCGACGACCTGTCGCGGATAACCGGCCTCGGGTATCCGCCATTGGAGGTACTCGGTGTCCTCGGCCCACCAGAAGAGCTCCTTCATCGGAAGTCCGACCTCGCGGACGATCCTGGCTGAGACGAGGAACCCGCACCACGAATGCCAGATCCCGTAGTCGCCGCCGGTCTCCCGCGACACCGGGAAGACGAACGACGTCTCCGGCTCCTTGCTGGCCACCGCCCACAGGCGCTCGAGGCACCAGGGGTTGGGACGCATGTCGTCATCGAGTACCCAGGCGTGCAGGTAGCCGGAGTCGCGGAAGCGGGCCAGCCCTTCGTGGTACCCGCCGGCCGGTCCGGTGTTGACGTCCGATCGCACCAGCTCCCGGGTGGCCGGGGCCACCACGTCCAGCGATTCGGGCGTCACCGGGGGTCGGCTGGCGTTGTCCACCACCAGGACGGCTTCGGGAGGAACGGTCTGCGCAGCAATGGCCTGCAAACAGCGGTCGAGGGACTCGGGAGCGTTGTGAGTGAGGATCACCGCCATGATTCGCCGTTCGACTCCCTCCACGTCGCTCCTCGTCCCGGCCGTTCAGGGCTCTGGCTTGCGGGCCAGTATGAACCAACCGGTCTCGTCGCGGGCCGCATCGACCACCAACCCGGTGTCGGCGAACCACGGGGCCAGCTCCTTCCAGAGGTACCGATGTTCGACAGGAGCGCTCAGGCGGTCGAAGGTATCGAGGACGAGGCTGCGGAAGGGCTTCCCCCGGTACGCGTTCATGGGCAGTGCGGACAGCACGCCGACGCCCCGCCGATCCCCGTAGGCACCAGGCACCACGATCCCCGCGTACAGGCAGGCGGCGACGGGCCCACTCAGCGCCTTCAAGAGCCGATGGGGCAGGTGAACGGTCACCGTCCGCAGGGCCGAGGCCAGGCTCAGAGCCATGGATCGAAGGCCGGGCGTCGGGGGCCGGCTGTAGAGGTAGAGGAGGATCCGACCCCCGGGCACCAGGTAGGTGAGGAGTCGGTCGAATCCTTCACGCGGATCGTCGAGGTGGTGGAGGACCCCCAGGCTGGAGATGAAGTCGAAGCTGCCCGGGGCGAAGGGTGCGTCCCGGAGGTCGGACTTGACCACGAGCACGGACGGCAGACCGGCCAGGTTGCGGGCCGCAGCCTCCACCGCCGACGAGCCGTCGAGAGCGGCCGTGGCTCCGAGGTGCTCGGCCAGGAACCGGGTGTAGCGACCCTTCCCGCAACCGGCGTCCAGTCCGACCTTTCCCTCGAGACTGCTCAGGTCGATGTCCTTGAAGTACACCTCTGCGAAGGTCTCGTCCTCGTCGCGGACCTCGTCGAAATTGTTCCACTCGAACCCGAAGCTGGCGAACGTCCGGTCGGTGGACCCGTCGGCGACCGCGTCCCGCGAACAATCGAGGTAGCCATCCCGCATGGCGTAGCGGTGGCCCGCCGTGCAGCTGACCTCCCCGCGGCAGCCGGCATCGTCGACCGGCTCACCGCATGCCGGACAACGGAGGCGCTCGATGATCTCCTTCGGTAGCACTGTCGATCCCCCTCGGACGCACGCCCGGCCGCGCCCACGGGCACGGTGACGCCGCTGAACACTACTGCGACCGGACCGCAACCGATCGCCATCGGGGTTTGTGGCCGGAGCACGGCCTGCCCCCAGCCCGGGTTCGTTATCATGACCCCCGTGAGGGGGGAGTTCGACGACGGGGTCGGCCGGCGCGCATCCAGCGTCCCCTCCGAGAAGGGTCCCACGTGCCTGCCCATCTCCTGAGCGTGGTCATGCCCACCCGCAACCGGCCCGAGCAGTTGGAGCGCGCGGCGCGTTCGGTCCTCGGGCAACGGGACGTCGAACTGGAGCTGGTGCTGGTCGACGATGCCTCGTCCGACCACACTCCGGAGGTGGCCGAGCGCCTGGCCTCCGACCCGAGGGTGCGTCTCCTCCGCAACACCGAGCCCCTCGGGCCCGGTGGAAGCCGCAACCGGGGCATCGCCGCCGCCCGCGGCGACCTGCTCGGATTCTGTGACGACGACGACACCTGGCTGCCAGGGGCCGGATCGGTCGTCCTCGATCGTTTCGATTCGGACACCGAGGTCGGGGTGGTCACCTCGTGGCACGAAGTGGTCCACGACCGGACCGGCCGCACGGCGCTGTTCAGAGGTCCCTTGAGCTACGGCGCCGCGCACCTCCTGTGGTTCGACCTGGTCGCCATACCGTTCGGGGTCATCCGCCGGGCGATGTTCGCGGACGACCTGGCCGTCGACCCCGACCTGCGCTCGTGCGAGGACTGGGACCTCTGGCTCCGGTGCGCGCAGACCAGACCGATCAGCACCGTCCCCCGCGCCCTCTACTCGTACCACCAGCACGGTGGCGACCGGGTGACCCGCGAGGATTCCGGTCCCGTCCTCGGCCGGAAGGGCTTCCTCGACCGGCACTCGGGATCGATGACGCCGGCGTGCCGCACCTACCACGAACTGGTGGTGGCCGGGCTCGGACGGGGTCGGACGGCCGTGGCCGAACAACTCGTGGCCGACTACCGGACTCCGGCCCGGGCCGCAGTGGCCATATCGGTGCTGACCGCCGGTTCGGTGGCCAGCGCCGTCGCCGTGCGCAGGCGGGATCCCGGACTCCCCGCACGTATGATGCGCAGGCTGGTGGCCCGGACGACCACGGCGGACCGGGAGGGGACCGAGCAATGACCACCGCCACCCGGCCGATCGTGATCGTCGGTGTCCCGCGTTCGGGCACCAGCTGGACGATGCGGGCGCTGGGCAACGCCGTGGGTGCGGCCACCGTCCTCGAGCCGGACAGCGAGGACAAGTGGCCGGCCGCCATCCACGCCAAGCACAAGTTGGGTCGGTATCCCGTGCTCCGCCCCGGCGACGAGGCTCCCGCCTACCGGCGGCTCTGGTCCTGGACGTTCGACGGGGCCGTCGAACCGCGACGTTCGGTGCTGGCCCGGCACATCCTCGGACCGGGTGCCGAAGATCGCATCTATGACGGCCGGCTCGACCCGGTCACCTGGCTCGCCTCCACCCTGGCCCGCGACCCCAACCCAGGGCGAGCGGCGGGGCCAGCGGCGGGGCAAGCGGGCCAGGCCACCCGGATCGTGGCCAAATCAATCCACGCCCAGTTGGCCATCGAGTGGATCGCCAGCCAGTTCGACGTCGATGTGGTGCTCCTGCTCCGCCATCCGGCCAACGTCCTGGCCAGCTGGATGGAGATCAACCTCAAGGACTCGCGGTACTCCACCCTCGAGAACCGCCCCGACATCCGTGCCCGGTACGTCGAGCCCTGGGGCGTCCGGCTGCCGGGGCCCGATCCGGTCGAACGGATGAGTTGGATGATCGCCCTCCTGCTGGCCGCCATCGAGGACGCTTCGACTCGGCATCCCGACTGGCACGTCCGGACTCACGAGCAGCTGTGCGCCGATCCGGCCGTCGAATTCCGCCGGCTCTCGGCCGACCTCGGACTCGTCTGGGGAGAGGATGCCGAGGACTTTCTCGTCCAGCACAACACCCCGGGTTCGGGCTTCGCCGTCAAGCGGGTGGCGTCCGAGCTCCCCGACTCGTGGCGGCGGCGGCTCGACGACGAACAGGTGACCACCCTGCGCCGCGTCCTCGGGTGGTTCCCGGTCACCATGTGGACCGATGAGGACTTCGTCAGGGATGACGGCCCGGAAGCCCGTGGGTGACCGGCTCCGATTCTGCCCGCCTCCGGTGGACGCCCGGTCCGAGCCAGTCTGAGCCGAGGTGACGCCCGGTCCGAGCCACGGCGAGCCGACGGTCGAGCCGACGGTCGAGCTGACGGTCAGCCGAGGTCAGCCGGGCGGGGGGGGCGGCGGCGGAAGTGGACCACGTAACCGGCCCTGTCCAGTGGGAACATCTCGGCCACCTCCATCCCCGCGTCGAGGGCCAGCCGGTCGAAGCCGTGACTGCCGTAGCCGTGGACGCTGACCCCTCGAGCGCCGTAGCGGATCTTGCGGAGGCTCAATCGGAGACCTGGCGACGGGAACGAGGCGATGACGTGGCCGGCGGCGCGGCCCATCCGCTCCAACAGCTCGACCGGCGTTCCCACGTAGTCGAAGACGCCGAGCGCGACGGCCACGTCGTAGGCGTCCACCTCGGTGAGCTCCTCCCATCTCCGCTGCTCGACCTCGACCAGCTCGGGGAACAGGGCCGCCTGCTGGTTGGCCAGATCGACCATGGCCTGGGCCGGGTCGATGCCGGTGACGTGGATGCCCGCGGTGGCCAGGGGTGCGAACAGCGGGCCGCTCCCACACCCGACGTCGAGCACCCGCTTGGCCCCGAGGGCCACGGACGTGTCCACGGCCAGCCGCAGTCGGTCGAAGAGGGGTCCCCGGCCGAGCACCCTGGCCACAGGCTCGCTGGAGTAGAAGGCGGCGAACCTGTCCGCCCGGCGGTGGAAGTAGGTCTGGAAATCACCGTTGGACACGGTCACACGCCTTGCTTCCGTACCGGCTGAGAATCCGAGAGAACATTCCGGCGATCCTTCCGCGGCCCACCAGCTGCTTGGCCGCGGCCAGGGAGCGGATGGACGTGGTGTTCGGGAGTGTGGCCCCGAAATCATAGGAGTGGTAGTAGAGGACCGCCGGTCCCTCGGCCGAGCGCAGGGCGGCGGAGAGCGCCCCGGCCGGGAGCAGTCGCTGGTAGCTGCCGCCGCCGATCGGGAACCCGTAGGCGCGCAGTACCGGGAGCTCCCGGACCGGCGATCCCTCACCCAGGCGGCTGGTGTCGGACACATACCCGAACCCGGCCTCGGCCAGGAGCTCGCGGTAGCCGTCCAGGGCCAGCCGCGGTGGGATCTCGAACCGGGGGGAGCGGAATCCCTGCACCGGCCGTTGGACCACGTCCTCGATCATCTCCCGTCCCTTGCGCAACCACTCGACCAGGTCCGCAGGATCATCGGGGAGCCGACCGTGGTCGGGCCCGTGGCTGGCGATCTCGTGCCCGTGGGCGACGAGGTCCTCGAGCTCGGAGCGCACGGCCGACGCGTAGTTGCCCACGACGAACAGGGTCAACGCCGGTTCCCCCTCCGCCGATGCCAGCAACCCGGTCAGGTCGGAGAGACCGCTGCGGGCACCCTTCGGGCGGGCAAACGACTCACCCAGGACGGCCATGCCGTCGTACCAGTCCTCGACATCGATGGTCAGGCAGACCTCGGCGGTCATGGCGCAGCCCCCGACATGGCCGCGTAGGTGGCCCGGAGCCGCTCGACGACCTGGTCCTCCGAGAAGCGCTCGGCCACCCAGCTCCGGCAGCGGGCGCCGAGCTCCGAACATCGGACGGGGTCCCCGATCAGGCTGTCGACCACGGCGGCCAGTGCCCGTCGATCACCCCGGGGGACGAGCAGCCCGAGGCTCGGATCGATGACCTCGCGCATGCCGCGGATGTCGTACGCGGCCACCACCCTGCCCATGGCCGCCGCCTCCATGGCCACCCGGGGGATGCCCTCGCGGTACGACGGGAGGACCACCACCGTCGCCGACGCCAGGTAGGGGCGCACGTCGTCCACCTCTCCGATGAACCTCACCGTCCCCGACCGGGTGGCCGCGGCCACCTCCGCCTCGGTCAGGGCGTCACGCTGGTCGTGCTCGAACGGGCCGACGTGCACGAAGTCGGCCCGGTCGGAGCCTGAGGCGGCCATGGCCAGGAAGTCGGCACACCCTTTCTCCCGTACCAACCGGCCGATCATCATGACGATGGGACGGTCCGACCTCAGTGCGGGTGCCACCGGCGCCAGAAATCGGTCCATGACGATCCCGTTGCCCACGAAGTCCAGCTTGTCACGTCGGCAGATCCACGCCGCGGGCAGCGCCCGTTGGTCCTCGCGGCTCTGGACCAGGACCCGGTCGGCCCATGTGCAACACCATCGTTCGAAGCACCAGCCCAGGATGTTGGCCATCCGGCCGTTGCCCTCGAAGTACAACGCCCCGTGAATGGTGTAGATGGCAGGGCGGCCGGCCAGTCTGGCCGCGGGAAGACCCAGAAACGACGCTTTCGGGGTGTGGGTCTGCACGAAATCGAAGTGCTGGCTGCGGAAGTAGCGCCACAACCGGACGAAGGAGCCGGCGTCGGAGAGGGCGAATTCCCGGCGGATGGGGACGACCTGCACGGCCACCCCGTCGGGCGGCTCGTCGTAGCGGTCGCCGCTCACCACCGTCCAGTCGATCTCCGGCATCGACCGCAGCTGGTTGGCCAGGAGCACCCGCGCCGTCAGCGAAGTCGTGACCACCCGACAGCCCCGCGTGCGATGGCAGGGGACCTGGCGCCCGACACTGGTCCTCTGCGCCATCACATCCCGTCCTCTTCCGAGCATCCACGAGGACGCCGGCCCGTATCGGACGATCACCTCCGTCGTCGGGCGCACCCCACGGGTCCCAGACTACCGCCGGGCACGCCCGGCGGCAGTGGACCCACGCTCCCGTCGATCCGATCCTAGATGCCCTCACCAGGGAGCCAACGGTCGAGCCAGGCCTGGAGGGCCAGCACGTCCCACAGCTCATAGGCGAGATCGCGGCGGCCCTGGAGGTGCTGGGACCACGCCCGCCGAACGGGCTCGGGATCGAGCAGGCCCTGGACGCGCAGGCGCCGCTCACCGAGCAGCTCCTCGGCCCACGGCCGCAGCGGGCCGCGCAGCATGGGTCCGATCGGGAACCCGAACCCCATCTTCGGTCGCTCGATCAGCTCCCGGGGAACATGGCGGTACAGCACCTGGCGCAGGATCCACTTGGTGACACCGTCGCGCAGCTTGGCCGACATGGGCAACCTCCAGGCCACGTCGAAGACCGATCGATCGAGGAAGGGAACCCGGGTCTCGAGCGAGGTGGCCATGGCCGCCCGGTCGAGCTTGGTCAGGATGTCGTCGGGCAGGTAGCCGACCAGGTCCAACCACAGCATCTGTTCGGTGATGCCGTCGAGCACCGGCCACTCCGACGGCCTGGAGGCCACCGAGACCGTGGGTCCGGCGCCCAGGACCATCGACTCGGCATCGTCCCAGTAGGAGACCAGGCGGAGGTAGGCGTCCTCGGGGCCTGTCGCCGCCAGCACCTTGGCCACCTTGGCCACCTTGGACGTCGGGTTCCGGATCTGCCTGTGCGGCGGCAGGATCGTGGCCGCGCTCGCCGCGCTCTCGATCAGGGCCGGCGGGATCAGGCCGAGTGCACCACCGGCCATCCGGCGGGCCGGTCCGGGCAGTACCGAGGACCGCCGCCAGAGCTGCTCGAGCCAGGCGTGCCGGTTGTACCCGGCGAAGAGCTCATCGCCGCCGTCGCCGGACAGGGCCACGGTCACCTGCGACCGGGCCAGCCTGCTGACCAGGTGCATGGGGATGGCCGAGATGTCGCCGAAGGGTTCGTCCCAGATGTCCGGCAAGGTGGGGATGACCTCCATGGCGTCGCGGTCGGTCACGTCGAGTGGGGTGTGGTCGGTTCCGAGGTGGGCGGCCACCGAGGCGGCCTCGGCCGACTCGTCGAAGGAGCGGTCGGCGAACCCGACGGTGAAGGTGCGCACCGGCGTGGCGCTGTGCTGTTGCATCAGCGCCACGATCACACTCGAGTCCACTCCTCCGGACAGGAAGGCACCGACAGGAACGTCGGCCACCATGCGGGCGGCCACCGAGCCGGACAGGGCGGACTCCAACTGGTCGGCCATCTCCTCTGCGGTTCCGGCCAGCGGTCGCCGGCGGGCGTCTTCGACGGCCTGGCGCGCCGACCAGTAGGCGTTGATGGGGAGCGGCGCCCCGGGCCGGATGTCGCCGTCCACCGTCAGCAGACATCCCGGCTCGAGCTTGGCCACCCCGCGGTAGATCGTGTACGGCGCCGGGACGCAGTTGTGGCGTAGATAGAGCGCCACCGCGTCACGATCGATGTCGGCCCGGAAATCGGGCAGCACGCACAGGCTCTTCAGCTCCGATGCGAAGGCCAGCCGGTCGCCGACCCATCCGTAGTAGACGGGCTTCTCGCCGAAGCGGTCGCGGGCCAGATGCAGCTGGCGGCGGTACCGGTCCCACAGGGCCAGCGCGAACATCCCCTCGGACGCCTCGAGCGCCGGTCCGAGACCCCACTCGGACACCGCGGCCAGCAGCACCTCGGTGTCCGAGCCGCCGCGGAAGCTCACACCGGCCGCGGCCAGCCGCCGTCGCAGCGCAGGGTGGTTGTAGAGCTCACCGTTGTAGTTGAGGACCCACCGCCCGTCCGACGAGCGCATCGGTTGGGCTCCTTCGGGTCCCAGATCGACCACCGCCAGCCGGCGGTGCCCGAAGGCGATGCCGTGGTCGGGGTCGCACCAGGACCCCTCGCCATCCGGGCCCCGGTGGGTCAGCACCGCGGCCATGGCCTCCACGTCCCGGCGGAGGCCTTCCGCACCGGTCGCCCGCCGGGGGTCGAACAGCCCGGCGATACCGCACACGGGGATCAGCCCCCGGTCCGCGCGGGCAGGGGGCACGGCACCGGGCGGCGCGCTCCCCCGCCGCCCCCGTGCTCGACCATCTCGAGATCATCGGCGGTGCCGCGAGTGGTGTCAAGCAACGCGGCCGCCCGGGTGGGGCCGGCTCCGTTCGTGGGCCTCCAGGCAAGTTGTGGGGCCGATCCGCTTGTGGCAACCTGCTGCGTGCCCCCAGCCCAGCCCCGATGAGCATGCGAGACCGCCTGCGGGAAGGGCTCGGGCTGCTTCCCCCCCGGCTCCGCCGTCAGGTCCTCCACGGGCTCGGTCGGTACGCACCGTGGGAGGTCGGCTTCGACTTCACCCCCCCGCCACTTCGGCCCGGCGAGGAGGTGGGGCCCCCGTCCTTTGTCGGCATCGGTGCGCAGAAGGCCGGGACCACCTGGTGGTACGAGCTCATGCTGACCCACCCGGGCATATCCTCACGTGACGACATCCACAAGGAGCGGCACTTCTTCGACCGCTTCGGTGCCCGGTCGATGGGGCCGTCGGACATCGACCAGTACCACGGGTGGTTCCCCCGCAGCACGGGGACGGCGACCGGTGAATGGACACCCGACTACCTCACCTTCCCGTGGGTGCCCGGCCTGTTGCGGCGGGCGGCACCGGATGCCCGCCTCCTCCTCCTGCTCCGCGACCCGGTGGAGCGGTTCCGCTCGGGCCTCGACCACCTGGACCGCATGGGCGCGCCCCCAGACGGCACCGCCATCGCCGACGCCGTGCAGCGCGGGTTCTACTTCCGTGCCCTCGAGGGCTGGCTGGACCAGTTCGAGCCCGGCCAGCTGCTGGTACTCCAACATGAGCGATGCGTGGCCGATCGCGACGGGCAGCTCGAGGCGACCTTCCGGCATCTCGGGTTGCCTCCCCACCGCCCGCCGGCGAGCGATCAGCCGGCCCGCGCCCCGGCCGGCCCGCGCCGGGCGCTGGACGACGACGTCCGCCGGTACCTGACCGCACTCTACGCTCCCGATGTCATCGCCCTGGCCGAGAACCATTCCGGCCTCGACCTCGCCCTGTGGCCCAACTTCGCCTATCTGACCGGCTCCACCGATCCACCTGCCCCCGGACCGAACTCACCCACCCGGCGGCCGTAGCGGGGGTTCTCGCCCATCCGGCCGAAGGCGCCGTCCCACAGACCGTGGGCGATGGCTGTCCGCTCGGCGCCGCCGCGGGCCGCCTGCAGGTACCGGGCCGAGTAGGCCAGCTGCCAGGCGTACCAGCTGGGCCGGCCGTGACGGCGGATGAGGGCGAAGGTGTTCCGGGCGTGATAGTAGGCGCGCCAGGCCTCGTCGCCGTCATCGGGGCGCCGGTCCCGGAGCGCCTCATCCCGGCCGGCAGAGGTCTGCTGATCGGCCACCTGCCGAGCCGCGGCGTCGTCGACGAGCACTTCGAACCCCGCCTCCCGGACCCGGCAGAAGAAGTCGAAGTCCTCCAGGCCGAAGAACCATTCGGGGTCGGGAAGGACCCCGGCATCGACGACCGACCGTGACAGGAGCGTCGCCCCCCAGCACGCGACGTCGACGGAGGTGAACCCGGACGAACCGGCCGGTGGGACCAGGTTCACGGTGTGGGACCCGCGGACGAATCGCCTGCCGTAGGCCACCGCGGCCCCGGTCGGGGCAGGGCGTCCGCGGAGGCCCTCGACGCGACCGACCAGATCGAAGAGGCGCGGTCGGGGCAGGGCGAAGAGCCCGATGTCGTCCTCGCACAGGTAGGCCCACCGGATGGACGGGTCCGAGAAGGCCTCGACCATCCCGGCCCGGAAACCGCCGGCTGGTCCGAGGTTCACCGGCAGCCGGACCATCCTGACCTTCTCCTCGAGGGCCGGGTCGTCGAGACCGCCGACACCGTTGACGACAACCACGATCCGATCGGGACTGAGGCCTTCGACATCGATCAGCGACCGGGTGACGTCACCGGCCAGGCTCGGCCGCATATGGGTGAGGACCACGGCCGTCACCTGTTCGATGGGTGGTCCACCGTCCCCGTCGTACTCCCGACCCGGGGCCATGTCGGCATTCATCGTGCCCTCACAGCGTTAGGCTAATCGCGTCAACGACGGTGGCCACGCCTGGTGTTCAGCAGGCGCGAGCGGCACGCCGGAACGTCGAATGGGGAGCCGGGATGAAGATGGCAGACGCCGTGTGCACCTGGCGCGGGCCGTGGTGGCGGCCGGATCGGTGGCCGGATCGGTGATCAGCGTCGTCGTTCCGGTTCGAAATGGCATGCCCTGGCTGGAGGACCAGCTCAGGGCGCTGGTCGACCAGGAATGCGCCGGGGAGTGGGAGGTGCTCGTGGTCGACAACGGGTCGACCGACGAGAGCCCGACGGTGGGCCGGGGATGGGCCCACCGGTCCGCGGTCGTCCGGTGGATGGATGCCTCCGGCATCCGGGGGCCGGGAGCGGCCCGGAACGCAGGCGTGCGGGAGGCCCGGGGCGACCTGCTGGCCTTCTGCGATGCCGACGACGTGGTGCGACCGGGGTGGCTCTCGGCGGTGGCCTCGGCCCTCGAAGACGCCGATCTGGCCGCCGGGGTCTTCGACTTCTGGTCGCTCAACGGCCGTCCGGCCTCGACCCTCCAACCGGCGGCCACCCGGCAGCTGGGATTCCTCCCCGCCGGCCTCGGAGCCAATCTGGGCGTGCGCCGCCACGCCTTCGAGGCGGTCGGTGGGTTCGCCGAAGAGCTGTCGATCGGCGAGGACATCGACTTGTGCTGGCGGCTCCAGCTCCGGGGGTTCCGCTTCGAGGTGGCTTCCGACGCGGTGGTGGCCAAACGGGAGCACCCCGGCTTTGCCGGTGCATTCCGGCACGGAACGGCGTACGGGTTGAGCGGCCCCGCGCTCTTCCGCCGTCACCGGGCCGACGGCGCCCGGCCCGATCTCAGAGGGGCGGCCAGATCATGGCTCTGGTTGATCGTCCGAGCACCGCTCCTCCTCAGGCGGACCGACCTGCGTGACCAGTGGGCACACGCGGCCGGCGTGCGCACCGGGAGGCTGCGCGGTTCGATCCGGGAGCGGGTCTTCTTTCCCTGACCGGCCGGAGGTCTCGGCTCAGGAACTCGACACCGGGCTCCCTGCCCACCGGTCAGTTGACCTCCCAGTCGGCCCCGACGTACACGGGAGAGAGCACCATGACTCCCTCGGGCAGTTTCGGGAGATCCGGTCCCATGACGTCGAACGAGGTCACCGGCCGCCACGGCAGCAACGGCTTGCCCTTCCCGTGCAGGTGCCCGGACATCGCCGGCCAGAGTGAGTACCGCCCGTGGGCCAGGGGGACGTTGCGCAGGCGGCACCGGACCTCGAAGTCGCCGGCCGGGAACGATCCGCTGTAACGGACGATGAACATCGGGAAGGCGGTGCCCTGTGACACACCGATGAAGAAGTTGGCGTCGTAGGGCTCGGGTGAGTTCAACGTCAGACAGACGTCGAGGTCGCACTCCGAGCGCACCTGACCCCCGTCGGCCGCTTTGATCTCGGCTTTGAGAACCTGGACGACACCTTCGCTGGACGTGGTCATGGCCGCGTTCTGCTCCACCGCCGACCGGTACTGGCTGACCACATCCTTGGTCGGACCGGCGGCCAGGACCACAGCGTCGGCCAACCACAGGGCCCGTTCGCACGACGCCTCCACCGAGGCCAGATCGTGGGAGACGTAGAGGAGGGTGGTGCCCTGCCGGACCACTTTGCCGATCTGGTTCAGACACTTCTGCTGGAAGCTGGCGTCGCCGACGGAGAGCACCTCGTCCACCAACAGGACGTCGGGTTCGAGGAAGGCGGCGATGGAGAAGCCGAGCCGCATCTGCATGCCCATCGAGTAGAACTTGACCTGCCGGTCGATGGCATCGCTGAGGCCGGCGAACTCGACGATCTCGTCGAACCGCTGCCGGATGGTCTGGCGTCCCATCCCGAGGACGGCACCGTAGAGGAAGACGTTCTCCCGGCCCGACAATTCGGGCTGGATGCCGCTGGTGACACTGAGCAGCGCCCCGATCCGTCCCCGCACCTCGCAGCGCCCGGCCGACTGGTAGGTGACCTGGCTGATGATCTTCAGCAGGGTCGTCTTGCCCGAACCGTTGATGCCGATCAGGGCCAGGGTGCCCCCCGGGGGGACCTCGACGTTCACGTCCTTCAGGACCCACCGGTACTGGTGCCGTCCCCTCGACCCGATCGAGCTCCCGAACCGCTTCATCTGGTCGTAGAACTTGGGCACCGTCCGGTCGGCCCGGAACTTCTTCCACACATGTTCGACCTGGATGGACCCGTCAGGCAATGTCGGCAAAGTTCACCTCCAGACGCTTGAAGATGCGATAGCCGAACGCGAGGTAGAGGAGGGACCCGATGGCGGCCACGCCGACCAGCGTCCAGTCGGGCGACTGGCCGAGCAGCAGGGTCCGGCGGGCATTGTCGATGATCGGGCCCAGCGGGTTGAAGAAGCCGTAGACGATCTGGAGGTTGACGGTGATGCCCCCGACCCAGTGGGCCACGGCGACCACGTGGCCGTCGACCAGCACCCGGTGGATATGGTGGCCGCCGATATGGTAGGCCGTCGGGATTTTCGAGTAGGGCCAGATCACCGGGGTGGCGAACAGGCCGAGCGAGATGATGAGCGGAAGCACCTGGAGCAGATCGCGCATCTGGATGATGATGCTCGAGATGGCCAGCGTGACCCCGGCTGCGAAGGCGATCTCGATGACCATCAAGATCGGCACCCATACCGTGGTGGCTGCCGGAGCCCGCCCGTAGAGGACGAAGAGGATGGTCAGCGGGATCCACGAGATCACCGTGTTCAGCCCGCCGACCAACATGGTCTCGAGCGGGAAGCACTCACGGGGGAACTGTGTCTTGGCCAGCAGTGCCTTGTTGGTGAGCAGCGAGCTCCCGCCGGTCCCCAGCGCGGCGGCGAAGAAGCCCCAGCACAGGATGCCCACGAACGAGTAGAGCGCATAAGGGACGCCGGGGATGACCAGTGCTTTGACCTTCGAGAACACCACGACGAAGACGGCCAGCATGGCCAACGGGCTGAGCACGGCCCACAGGACCCCGAGGGTGGCCTGTTTGTACTGGGCCCGGAAGTCGCGTTCGGCCAGCGTGTAGATGATCTCGCGGTGCGCCCACAGCGACCGGATCGACTCACCGAACCGGACCTTGTGGCGGTAGAGGATCTCCGCCGGCGGTTCGTCGGGGATCGACGAGACGTCGGTGATGACCAGCGCGTCAGATTCTCTGGAATCCAGTGCTGTCATCGGCCGACACTACCCCCCCTGGCGCCCTGGCTCAGGGCTGAACACGATGTGTGCGAGGGCTACAGGATACCGCGGGGGAGCCTGGAAAGGCCACGTCCGGACCGGTTACCCACCGCTAACATCGGCCCGTGCCGCCACCCGAGCAGCCCAGAACTCCCAGCTCAACGCGGCCCTACCGCGTGTTGCTGGCCATCAAGAGCCTCGGGTACGGGGGGGCCGAGCGTCTGGTGGCCGACCTGGTCACGGCAACCGGCGATCCGGCCACCGCAACCGACGACCTGGCCACAGCACCCGATTCGCCCTCGTTCGCCTACGAGGTCGCCTACGTCCTCGAAGGCGAGGACGCGCTGGCGGCCACCATCGCGTCCGGCGGCACGCCCGTTCACTCCCTCGGCGCCACGGGCAATCTGGACCTCCGCTGGATGGTGCACTTCCGCCGCCTGCTGGTCGACGGATCCTTCGACATCGTCCACTTCCATCTGCCCTACACCGCGGCACTGGGCCGGTTGGTGGTGGCCACCCTCCCCCGCCGGCAGCGACCGATGACCATGTACACCGAGCACAGCCTGTGGAACAAGGTGGCCGTGTTGGTCAAGGCGCTCAACCGGGCCACCGTCCGGTTCGACCGCGCCCTCGTGGCCGTGTCCAGGGCCGCCTACGACGCCCTTCCCCGGACACTGCGGTCACGCGCCCGCGTCGTGGTCCACGGTGTCGATCTGTCCCGGTCGGAAGACCTGGTCCGAGGGCGCGGAGAGACCCGCCGGGACGTACGGACCGAGCTCGGGATCCCACCAGGGGACGTGCTGGTCGTCACCGTGGCCAATCTCCGGTCGGAGAAGGGCTACGACGTACTGGTCGACGCGGCAGCGCTGCTCGCGGCGCGACACCTCCCCGTCAGGTTCGCCGCCGCCGGCCAGGGGGTTGAAGAAGCAGCACTCCTGGCCCGGCACCGCCGGCTCGGCCTGGGCGATCGCTTCTTGTTCCTCGGGCATCGCGACGACGCCCTCCGGCTGCTGACAGCGGCGGACATCTTCGTGCTCGCCTCGCACCAGGAGGGCCTGCCGGTTGCCCTCATGGAAGCAGCCAGTGTCGGAACGGCGATCGTGGCCACCGCCGTCGGGGGCGTTCCCCAAATGGTCACCGACGGGATGAACGGACTGGTCGTTCCGCCGGGCAGCCCCGTCCTGCTGGCCGATGCACTCGAACGGTTGATCTCCGATCCCGGACTCCGGGAGCGGCTCGGCCGTCAGGCCATGGCCGACAGTGCCGGGTACGACATCGCCAGGGCCCGCGTGGAGATCGAGGGCATCTACCGCGGGCTCCTCGGGCCCGCGGCGTGACCCTGGGCCCGGGTCACGAGGAGGCGCGCGCACCTCGCGGACGGGCGAGTTCGGTGCGGAGGGCCTCGAGGCGTCCGAGCCCGTACTCGGCGTCGGGCTCGAGGTAGTTGCCTTCGGCCCATTCGTTCCACGACTTGATCACCACGACCTGCTCGTCATCCGGATTGATGGAGGCGAGCTCGATGGCCCGCCGCGCGTGACGTCCGAACCGTTCCGGCGTCGACCCGGTGGCCACGATGCCCCGGCGCCCCAACCGGGGAGTGTTGTCCCAGTTGGGGTAGATGGCGGGAAAGAGGCGGCCCTCGAGGTCGGGTGGTGGTCCGGCGGTCACCTCGGGATAGGGGTACCGCATCGGGCCGTGGACGAGCCCCCGGGCCAGCAAACGCTCACGTACCCGGGTCGTGCCGTCGCGCCCGAAGGGAAACTGGAAGTAGACCGCAGCATCGAAACCATCGCCCACATGGGAGCGGTAACTCGCTCCGCCGAGGTAGGTCGCTTCGCCGAGGGAGGCCACCAGGTACAGCCCTCCGAGCCCGGCGTCATGGGCCATCTTCTGCCACCGGTCGACGAACCGCGCCGGCTCGGGGAGGTTGCCCGGCTGGTAGACGAACAGCAGCGGCCGGCCACCGATCCTGATGTACCGCGGGTCCTCGAAGGCGGCCGCGAGGTGGGCGAAGTGCTCCGCGTCGTCGTCGGGCCCGGGGTAGGTCTGTTCCATCAGGACCCGGTTCGGTGCCCCGTGCCAGATACCCGACCAACTCTGGTTGGCCCACGAAACGCAGAAGGGGAAGTCGGGTGCACCGGTGGCCAGCACTTCGTCCAGTGGGCGCTGGAGGAGCTGACGCCCGGCGAACCAGTAGTGCCAATAGCAGAAGCCTGTCACCCCGTGGCTCCGGGCCAGATCGGCCTGCGCCTCCCGCACCTCGGCGACCCGGAGGTCGTAGAAGCCGAGGTCGGCCGGTAGGTGCGGTTGGACGTGACCGCGGAAGAGCGGGACCGCCTTCGTGACATTGGTCCACTCGGTGAAGCCCTTCCCCCACCACCGGTCGTTTTCGGGGATCGGGTGGAACTGGGGGAGATAGAGGGCGAGAACTTCCATCGCCGGTCATGTTAGTGACGCCACCCGTCCCGCCCCGGTGGCCGACCACATCGGTCAGCGGCCCGGGCCGCCGGCCACCTCACGGGCCAACCGGGCCACGTCCTGTTCGATGACCCCGCTCTGGAAGCGTTCGAGGAAGAGCTCGTGGGCTCGCGACACCAGGGACTCCCGCAACCCAGGCTCACGGAGCAGGCGCGCACAGGCCTCGGCCAGATCCGGGGCGGTGTCGCCCAGCAGCAGATGGATGCCGTCCTCGGCGCCGAGCCCCTCGGCGCCGAGAGCGGTCGACACCACCGGCACCCGCTGGGCGAAGGCCTCCAGGATCTTGAGCCTGGTGCCACTGCCGTAGCGGACCGGGACCACCACCACATCGGCCCGGGCCAGCTCGGCGGCGATGTCGGGCACCCGGCCCGCGACCGTGAACCGGGGACGGTCGTCCAACGAGAACAGATCGGGGGAGTGCTCCCCCACCACCCGGATCTCCACATCGGGGACCAGCCGCCGCAGTGCCGGGCCCACCTCGGCCGCCAGCCACCTGGCCGCGTCGATGTTGGGCGGGTACCGAAGGAGACCCTGGAAGAGAACGGTCGGCGGGGTGCCGACGCCGGCGCGACCCACCGGATGGGCAATGGTGGGATACCCGTTGGCGATCACCTGCACGTGCTCAACCCGGCGACGGCCGGCGCGCCCGGCGTCGAGATCGCTGGCCACGACGACGGCGGCGACCCGCCGGCTGCTGCGGCGGTGCAGGCGGCGCCACCGACGGACCTCCTCCTCCGACACCATTCTCGCCGCGGCCCGGCGAAGCCGTCCGATGGCGCCGGTCGCCGGGGGGCCGGGAGCGGCCAGGCGGGCCAGGATCTTCTCGTCCTCCAGGTCGATGAGATCGAGGACGGTCGGTGCGAACACCGGCTTCCCGGCCAGCACCCACGGCCGCGGACCGTAGAACCAGACCAAGTCGTAGCGTCCTGACATGAACCGGGCCAAGGCCTGCTGCACCGATGCCCGGTCCCGCCGGGGCAGTCCGATCGGTGTGCCCGATCTGAACAGCGCGGGCAGGAGGTCGAGCGCCGACGGCGGACGGTTGTCGAAACCTGCCCGACCCAGGTTGGCCAGGTCCAGCGATTCGTCGGGGGGGTCGAAATCCTGGCGGAATTTGGACACGACCGAGAACAGCTCGGTCGGGCCGCACCGCACGAGGCCCCGCAGGATCATGGCCAGCCGGATCCGCGATCCCGAGGTCTCGGGCCAAGGGTACTCACCGGCTATCACCAAGGTTCTCATCGACGTCCCTCAGATCGGCGCCGCGCCGGTTCGACGAGCGACGCTGCCGGTGCGGGGCCGTGCCCCGCCAGAATCCGCCGATGCTAGCTGAGGAGTCAGAAGCGGTCCGGCTGGTAGGGTCTCGGCGCCGGGTGGGACGGCAACGGCAGGGGGCCCGCAGATGACCCGCAGGTGCCCCGCCGATGGCCCGCAGATGACCCGCAGATGACCCGCAGATGACGGAGTGATGACGGAACGCACAACCGTACCGATCACCGAAGCGAGCACACCGGCCCCGCCCCTCGTGCTGCACATCATTCCGACCACCTTGGCCCGCGGCGCCCAGCTCGAGGCCCGGGCCCTGGCCGACCAGCTCGACAGGCCGGGTTTCCGCCTCCATCGCGTGCTCAGTCTGTTCGAGGGACCACCGGAGGTGGCGGCCGATTATTCGCTCGGGCATCGTGCCCGGGGCACCGCCGGTGTCGGATTCGCACTCAGGCTCGTCAGCCGGCTCCGTTCGACGTTGGGCCGCCTCGATCCCGCGGTCGTCGTGGCCCACGGCAGCGAGCCGCTGAAGTACGCGGTGCCGGCCATGGTCGGGCGCCACCGACCTCTGCTCTACTACGCAATCGGCACCTACTCCGGCGCGGATCGCTGGATCCAGCTCCAACTGTGGAGGCGTCTGACGGCCAAGGCCGACGCGGTGGCCGCCGAGGGCGAAGAGGTCCTCGACGAGTGCGTCACCCGGTTCGGAGTGCCGCCGCCCCGGGTGACACTGGCTCCGAACGGTCGCGATCCCGAGGTGTTCCATCCGCCGAGCGAACGACCCATGTCCGATCCTCCGCTCGTACTCTTCGTCGGCGCGCTCACCACCGGCAAGCGACCGGATCGGTTCATCGAGGTGGTGGCCCGGCTCCGGGCCGATGGAACGCAGCTGCGGGCGGAGCTCGTCGGCGATGGCCCCCTGCGCGAGGTGGTGGCCGGGCCGGCCGAGGCTGCCGGGGTCGAGCTGCTCGGGTCGCGTACCGATGTCGCCGAACAGATGCGGCGCGCCGACGTGGTCGTTTTCTGCAGCAGGCCCGCCGGTGAGGGCATGCCCGGCGTCCTCATCGAGGCCGGCATGAGCGGCCTGCCGGTGGTCGCCACCTCGGTGCCGGGCGTGACATCGATCGTGGGGGACGGAGAGACCGGCTTCGTCGTCCCGGTCGACGATGTGTCGGCCATGGTGACCGCCACGACCAGGCTGGTGGCCGACCCGGAGTTTCGACGGCGGATGGGAGAGGCGGCCAGGGCCCGATGCACGGAGCACTTCAGCCTGGCCGCAGTGGCCTCACGCTGGCTGGCCATCCTCCAGCCGCTGATCGATGCGGGCCGTGACCGCCGGCCGTCGAGATGAGCCGGGGCCGGCCGTCGTGACCGGTCCAGCCGACCGTCGTGACCGGTCCAGCCGAAGGGAAGGACCCCAATTCTCCTATAGCCTCCGAAAAGTGACCACCAACAAACCAGCGCGATGACCGCGGTGCGATCACCCAAGCGGCGACTCCCCCGCCCGGTCCGCAACGGTCTGGCCGACCCGCGGGGACGGGGCCAGTGGGCGATGATCTACGCGTCGTCGGTGCTGAGCGCGCGACGGAACCCGAGCTTCTCCGATCTGGAGAGCTTCTGTTTCTTCATCGGCTATTCGCGCAGCGGGCACACCCTGATCGGGACAGCGCTCAATGCCCATCCCGAGGTCGTCATCTCGCACGAGCTCGACGCCGTCCGCTACGTCCGACACGGATTTCGCCGGGCCCAGCTCTTCTCGCTCATCCTGCAGCGGGACCAACACTTCGGCACCATGGGTCGGACCTGGTCGGGCTACACCTACGACATACCTGATCAGTTCCAGGGACGCTACGTTCGCCTCCGGGTGCTCGGTGACAAACGGGCGCGGTCCTCCGCGCTCCAGATCTCCGGACAGCCCCACCTGCTGGACCGCCTCCGTCAGGAGGTGGGCGTCCCCCTCAAGGTGCTGCATGTCACCCGCAATCCGTTCGACAACATTGCCACCGAGGCTCGCCGGCACAAGATGTCCCTGGCCGATGCCACCTCCTGGTACGAGCAGATCTGCGAAGCCGTGAGCCGTGTCCGGCCACTGCTCGAACCCTCCGAACTGCTGGACGTGCGGTACGAGGGGTTCGCCGCCGACCCGCGAAGGTCGTTGGGCGAGATCTGCCGGTTCATCGACGTCGAACCCGGACCCACGTACCTCGATGCCTGCGCCGCCATCGTCTGGCCCACCACCAACCGGACCCGCGACGCGATCCCGTGGTCTCCGGCTGACCGACGTGGGGTGGAACGTCTCATCGAGAAGTTCGACGTGCTGGGCTCGTACACCTTCGAGAACTAGGCCGTTCGGTCCCTCACCGTCGAACCGGTATTTGAGCGCCCGGCCGCCGCCGGCTTCTCGCCTCCTCGTTGGCCCGCCGTATCTGCAGCCGGGCCCTCCGCCGCAACTCCCAGAGGTAGCGCGGTGGCGACCCCTTCGGCGCTCGCGGCGTACACAGCAGGACCAACAGGAAGGGAAGCAGCATGACCCGCTCACGCTCGATCAGGCCCAGGTTCCCGAGGGCGGCGAAGGTGTAGATGAAGATCACGCTGTAGACGGCACAGAGCATCAGGTACGGACGGGCGAACGCGGCCCTGGGCAGTATCCGCAGGTTGCGGAGCGACCTCAGGATGAGCACGATGATGATCGTGTTCTCGAGGCCGGCCACCCGCTGGGCATTCCCGTGGGCCTTGAAGATCAAGGGATTGAACAGGACCTCGTATACGTCACGGGGCCAGGTGACGGGATCGGTCGAGTAGGGGATGCCGCTACTGCCGAAGCCGGTACCGACACCCTGGTTGTTCTGATGGGTCTGGTTGAGCGAGAGGGTCCCGCCGCCGCCACGGAGGTAGTGCAGGGTCACGTAGACCGAGATGAACAGAAGGCCCGACAGGACCACCAGCCCGAAGAAGCGCCGCAGCCCGCCGAGGTTCTGCCGTGCCCCGGCCGTCGGGAGCATCATGGCCACGGCGAAGCCGCTCAGCACCAGCAGCAGCTCGTTGGGCCGGATGTAGTACCCGAGGGTGACCCCGGGCACCAGCAGCATGAATCCGCCGCGCTGGCGCGAGAAGATCTTGGCGCCACCGTAGGCGACGAGCCCGAGCGACAGCATCATGATCGATTCCTTGCTGACGTCCGCGGTCCAGAAGATCAGGGACGGGAGGAGGAACAGCATGAGTGCGTACCGTCGGTGATCGGCACCGGCGAACGTGAGTGTGAACGCCCGGTAGAAGAGGATGCACCCTATCCAGGAGACCCAGCTGAAGACCAGGAACGTAGCCGTCAGGTTGACCCCGACGATGGCCATCACGATCCCCGTGGCGATGCTGACCGAACCGTCATTGACGATCTGGCGCAGATTGGCCCCGGCCAGCGTGAAATCGAACCGGTGGAAGTTGGGGGCCAGGATGGCACCCTGGTGGGTGTACCGGGTCCAGTCGGCGATTCCTCCGTAGACGTGCTCGACGACGAAGATCTGGGCCGGCGCGGCCACCAGGTGGAGGACGAGGGCGATGGTCATGATCCTGACCAACCACTGGTTGTTCTCGGCGAACGCCACCCGCCTGATGATCAGCCGGCCCAGCCCGAACAGCACCCCGGCCACGAGGATGGCGATGACCGGTTGGGTCCCGATTTCCGTGGCGAATACCATCGTCGGCTCGACGGAGTCGGCGTCAGGCCGGGGAGTGAGCCGGAGCCCCGGAGGACCCCGCATCGGCACCGACCGGCTCCCGACCGAGGCCCGCCCCACTCGTCAGCTCCAGCTGGCTCTCGGGCGTCAGCTGTCGGGGATCGCGGTACTGGAGCCTCACGTTGGTCAGCACCACACCGAGCACCGGGGCCGCCATGCGCCGGAGCAGGTCGCCCGACCGACGAGCCTCGGTGAAGGTGGTCGTGCCGGCCTCTCCCACCACCAGGACCACGTCGACCAGTTGGGAGAGCGCCTCCACGTGGTGGACAGCGAGCAGAGGCGGCGCCTCGATGATGACGACGTCCGATACGGCCCGTGTCGCGTGCAGCACCGCCGGCATCCGGAGCACCAGCTGGCCGCTGTTCTCGATGAAGTGGCGCAGATCGAGCCGGAACACCCGATCGACCCACGACGCTTCCAACCGGGCCTCGACATCCTCGGGTGTGATCTCACCGGACAGGGTCCGTCCGCTGCCCCTGGGCGGGCCGGCACCGAGCTCCCCCGTTCCGAGGACCACGACCCGCTGACCGGCTTCGGCATAGGCGGCGGCCAGATTGGCCGCAACCTGGGGCCGTGTGGACTCCGTGCTCGGCGACACGACCATGAGGACTCTCCTCGAGACCGGGGTCGGGAGCGCCAAGGGCTCAGGCTCACCTTCGCCGGCCGACGCCCCCCCGCCGCCCGCACCCGCACCTGGGGCACCGGGTGCCTCCTGGTGCGCACCGGGGTCGATGAGGAACTGGCCGAAGTCGTCGGTCGGGACCACCCCGGAGGCCAACGCTTCGAAGAGCACAGCCATCCGCAACATCCGGTAGGCCTCGGCCGCGGGCGAGACGGGGTCGTTGACCACGTCGACGCTCAAGCTGCGTCGCCCGATCGCACTCAACGTGGTCGGGATCTCCACGATCACCGGGTAGCCGAAGGTCGCCTCTGCCCTCGCCGCAGTGCGGAGGCGCTTGCTGAGGAGCTCGCGCATCAGCACGATCCCCGCTGCCAGCACCACGCCGACACCCAGACCGATCAGTGCTCGCACCTTCCGGCTCTTGACCGGTCCTGCGCTCGGCCTCTTCACCGTGCGCTTCGTTGCCGTGAGGGCGGGGTGCACGATGACGTACCCGGAACCAACGCCGCGGCGGACAACGACCGCTCCCGACCGGGCCCGGCCGGCGGCGATGCGATTGAGATAGGTCCCGACCTCTTTGGCGTACGCGTTGGTGAGCTTCTTCGCCCGCCTGGCGGTCGGGCCAGCTCCGGTCAATCGGACCAGATTGGCGTTTTCGGCCTCCCGCTTCCCGACACCGGCGGGGACAAGGAGGGTCGCCTTCAGGTATGCCCCCATGTTGGCGGTCTTGACCGAGCGAAGCCCGGCGGCGTTGAGCGCAGCCCGCTCGACGGCCGTGCTGATGGCGTAGAACTGGATTTGGGAGCCGGTGGCGCCCCCTCCGACCACGGTGTTGTTGCCAGTGGGCGCGGCCCCGACGGTGGCACTGGCCTCCCAAGGATTGGGGAGACGCTTGACGTGTCCCTTCTTGTGGCCGGCCCCGATCGGGACCAAGACGGCAATCAGGACACCGATCAGGCCAAGGGCGACCACCAACCGCCAGCTGCGGCGCAGTGCCCCCAAATAGTCGACTGGCTCCATTGATCTCCCACTCCCTGCCCAAGGTAGAGGCCAATAATACACTTGGGTTCGTCCATTTGAACAGCAGCAATCCGCTCTGAACAGCGGCAATCCACGGCAAACGGGTGGACGGCCCAGTCGGTCCGGTGGCTCGGCCGGCGGATGGCCCGTACCGTCGGGCCCGACGGTACTTCGGCCAATCCTCAATATTGAGGATGATGCAGCCGACAATATGTCTGTAGAGTCGATCACACCTACGACCGAGAGTAGGGGCGAGGCCGTACCGTGCTCGGAGTTTGGTTGGTGCCATGAAGAAAAGTGCCACATGGGGGATCTTCAGTCGCAGCAATGGCCCAGACGGCCAAGTGGGGAAGGGCAGGCAGCCAATCAGGCCGAATTGGTGGGTTTTGGGGGAAGAGGCAGCGCCGTCTGTCGAGGTATGTCACCTGGAACATATCGAGTCGGGCGCGATAGTGTGAGCGGGGGCGATATGGTCGACACGGAGCGGGCGGCTTATTCAAGCGGGGGGGCTATCGAATGGTGACGGTGCCGGATGGCGAGTTCCCACGGGAACCGCAAACTCCTGGTGTCACTCTTTCCAACGAGAGGGGCAGAGGAAACGTCGCCATGCGGGCCAGCCGAATACGGTCCCGGCTCGTCTTTACCCTGATCGACGCGTTCTGTGTCTTTGTCGGATACGGCCTGGCGGAGATCGCCTACTTCCGTGATAAGGCTCCGGGCCTCTACTGGGAACATTTCCTCCCCTTCCTCGGGGTCGTCATGGTCCTGACCCTGGTGGCCAATCATGTGTACGGCCTGTACGGCCGCATGTGGAGGCACGCCGGCGCCGAGGAGGCCCGGCAGCTCGTGCTCTCGGCCGCCACCGTCGTCAGCCTTCTGATCGTGGCCTATCCCCTTGGACGCATGGCCAGGGTCGAATTGGTTCCGGTCGCGGTGATCGTCGTCGGTTGCATGTTCGCCACGGCCGGGATGGGGCTCCTCCGATTCCATTCGAGATTGTTCGCCTGGCAGCGGGGATCGCGCCGCGTCGGGCTCCGGGTGGCCATCGTCGGCAGCCGCGACGCCGGTGCCGCGGCCATCAGGGAGATGTTGCGCAGCCCGGGGGCCGGTCTGGTCCCCGTGGCCGTGTTCGATGACGACACCCGGGCCCATGGCCTCTCCATGCTGGGAGTGCCCGTGGTCGGCTCGATCGACGACATCCCGGGCTCTGTCAGCCGTTACACGCTCCAGCAGGTGCTCCTGGCCATCCCCAACCCGCCGCCGGAGTTGGTGCAGCGGGTCCTGTTGACCTGCGAGACGGCCGGGGTGACCATGAAGGTGCTGCCGGTGGTGAGCGACCTGGTCGACGGGTCGTCCCACATGGCATCCCTCCGCCAGGCACGCGAACCTCAGATCGAGGACCTGCTGGGCCGTACGCCGGTGCCGATCGACCTCGACACGGTCCGCCGTTCGCTGGCCGGTCGCCGCGTGCTGGTCACCGGCGCCGGTGGCTCCATCGGCTCGGAGATCTCCCGCCAGGTGGCCGAACTCGACCCCGCGTTGCTCGTGCTCCTCGATCACGACGAGACCCACCTCCACGACACGGCCGCGACCGTCGCCGTCCAGTGCGAGCAGGCGCTGGTCGACATCAACGACCGTTTGGCGGTGATCGACGCCTTCGAGAGGTTCTGCCCCGATGTGGTGTTCCACGCGGCCGCACACAAACATGTCCCGGTTCTCGAGCACCACCCGATCGAAGCGGCCACAACCAACGTCTTCGGGACCCTGAACGTCGTGGAGGCCGCCGTCCGGGTCGGTGCCCAACGGTTCGTGCAGATCTCCACGGACAAGGCCGTCCGACCCTCCAGCGTGATGGGAGCATCCAAGCGCATGGCCGAGCAGGTCGTGCTGTCCCGGGCACCGGTCGGTGCGTCCTACTGCACGGTCCGGTTCGGAAATGTGCTGGGCAGCCGAGGCAGCGTGATCCCGACCTTCTCACGCCAGATCGCCACCGGTGGTCCGGTCACGGTCACCGATGCCAGGATGACCCGGTTCTTCATGAGCGTGGAGGAGGCCGTCCAACTCGTCCTCGAAGCATCGGTTCTCTCCGACGGCGGTGGTGAGGTCTTCATGCTCGAGATGGGTGAACCCATCCGGATCCTCGACTTGGCCGAGCGGATGATCCGCCTGTCCGGCTACGAGGTGGGTGTCGACATTCCCATCCACATCATCGGCATCCGCCCTGGCGAAAAACTCGACGAGGAGCTGCGCACGCCCGAGGAGGAAGTCCTCACCACTCAGCATCCCTACATCAATCAACTGATCCCCATCACGGCGGCGGCCGACGATTTCGCGGCCGACCTCTTCGAGCTCCGCCAGGCCACCGAGAGGCGGGATGCCGACGCGGCGAGGAAGCTCCTCTTCCGGGTGGCGGCGCCGCAGCCGGTTTCTCCCGAGGCCACGCTGAACGGGCTGGCCCTGGATCTCACCACCGATCCGGATCCGGCTCGGTCCGAGCTGGCCGCGGCCAACGGGGTCGGCCACGAGCAGCCGGTGCCCATCGAGAACGGCACCTCGGGCGCCAGTTCCGAACAAGTCCCGGCGTGAGCCGGCTGCCGGGCGTCAACGGGTGAGCGAGGACCGCGTACCGACCCGGCTCGTCGTCATCGGCCAGGGATACGTCGGACTACCGCTGGCGGTACGGGCGGTGGAAGTCGGCTACCACGTCGTCGGTTTCGACCTGAACACTGAACGCATCAAGCTCCTGGCCGCGGGGAGCTCGTACATCGGGGACATCCCCGACGACCGCCTGGGCCGGGCCATCGATTCCGGGCGCTTCGAACCCACCGACGACCCGGACCGGATCGCCGGCTTCGACGTGGCTGTCATCGACGTCCCCACCCCGTTGCATGACGGGGTCCCCAACCTCTCCTTCGTGGAGGACGCGGCCCACCGGGTCGCCCGCCACCTCCGACCGGGAGCCTTGGTGGTCCTCGAGTCGACCAGCTACCCCGGGACCACCGAAGAGCTGGTGGCGCCCATCCTCGAAGAGGAGTCGGGACTGTTGGCCGGGAGGGACTTCCACCTCGGGTACAGTCCCGAGCGCATCGACCCGGGCAACAGCGCCTGGAGGCTCGAGAACACACCCAAGGTGGTCTCGGGAGTGAACGAGGAGTCGCTCCGGGCCGTGCACGAGTTCTACGACCGGATCGTCGAACACACGGTCTCCGTGTCCGGAACCCGCGAGGCCGAGCTCACCAAACTGCTCGAGAACACCTTCCGGCACGTCAACATCGCCCTGGTCAACGAACTGGCCATGTTCGCCGCCGACCTCGGAATCGACGTCTGGGAGGCCATCGACGCCGCCTCGACCAAGCCGTTCGGCTACCTGCGGTTCACTCCCGGGCCCGGAGTCGGCGGCCACTGCCTGCCCATCGACCCGAGCTACCTCTCGTGGAAGGTGCGGAGCAGCCTCGGGCAGCCGTTCCGGTTCGTGGAGCTGGCCAACGACGTCAACGAGCACATGCCCGACTACGTGGTGCGCCGGCTGACCCTGGCCCTCAACCGCATGGGCCGTGCCGTCAACGGCTCCAAGGTCCTGCTCCTCGGACTGGCCTACAAACGGAACACCGGGGACGCCCGTGAGGCGCCGGGGACGATCATCGCCAATTCGCTGACCGACATGGGCGCCGAGGTCCGTGTGGTCGATCCTCATGTCTCGGGGCACGAGGTGATGTGCCCGCTCGTCGAGCTGACCGCAGGCGAGCTCGAACGGGTCGACGCGGTGATCATCGTCACCGATCACGATGCATTCGACTTCGACCTGGTCCGGGCGCACGCCAGCTACGTGCTCGACACCCGCAACCGGCTGGATGGACCCACCGTCGAGCGGCTGTAGCCTGCCGCGGTGAACGTCGTCGTCACCGGGGGTGCCGGATTCATCGGTGCCAACCTGTGCCGGGCCTTGTGCTCCGATCCCGCCGTCCGAAGGGTGGTGGCGCTCGACGACCTCTCGACCGGGCACCGCTCCAACCTGGCCTCGCTCGACCGGGTCGAGCTGGTCGAGGGCTCGATCCTCGACGCCGTCCTGCTCGAACGGTTGTTCGAGGACGCGGATGCCGTCGTCCATCTGGCCGCTCGACCGTCGGTGCCCCGGTCGCTGGCCGACCCGATGGCCAGCCATCTCACCAATGCCACCGGCACGATGGAGGTTCTGGAGGCCGCCCGGCACGGCGGCCGGCCCCACGTCGTCGTCGCCTCGTCGTCTTCGGTCTACGGGGCCAATCCGGCGCTACCCAAGCGCGAGGACATGGCCGCCATGCCGGTCAGCCCGTATGCGGCGGGCAAGTTGGCGGCGGAATCGGCCGCACTGGCCTACGGCCACTCCTTCGACATGCCGGTCCTCGCCTACCGCTTCTTCAACGTCTTCGGTCCGATGCAGGACGCCGACCACGCCTACGCGGCCGTCGTCCCCACCTTCGTGGCGTGCGCACTCCGGGGAGAACCGCTGCCTGTGCACGGCGACGGGAGGCAGACTCGCGACTTCACCTACGTGGGCAGCGTGGCCTCGGTACTGGCCGGGACGGTGACACGGCGGGTGACCCACCCGGGACCGGTCAACCTTGCCTTCGGGACCAGGGTCTCGCTGCTCGAGCTCATCGACGTTCTCGAAAAGATCCTTGGACAGCCCCTCGAGCGCCGCCACGCGCTCTCGCGGCCCGGGGACGTCCGCGATTCGCAGGCCGATCAGACCCGCATCAGGTCGATGTTCCCCGACATCGAGCCGGTCGGTCTCGAAGAGGGGTTGCGGGCCACCGTGGAATGGTTTCGGACCGTCCCTTGATCCCCGACGGCCCGCTGGCCCCCGACGACCGGTCCTTGGACCCCGACGGCCCACCCGTGCAAGCAGGCAGCTCCACCCCGGCCACGGCACCGGGGAGGACGGAGGCCATGGCCGGGGCCATCCTGATGGGGCTGTCGATCGTGGCCGGCGCCGTCGTCCGGGTACACCCGGGCCCCAATGCCCTGGACCGGGGAGGATTCGCCCTCATCGCCAAATCCACCGACTCGACCTTCCTGCACTGGATCACCGATCTCGGCAGTCCCGTCGCCCTCGTGGTCGGAACCCTTCTCGCCGCGATGGTCGTCGTCCGCATCGACCGGTGGCGGGCTGCAGCCTGTGTGGTCGGGCCGGTCGTGACCGCGGTGCTGGTCGAGTACGTCTTCAAGCCGTTGGTGGCCCGACGGTACCTCGGCGTCCTCAGCTACCCCTCGGGAAACGTGGCCGACATTGCCGCGGTGATGACCGCCTGGGCGCTCGCCGTGCCCGGCTGGATCCGGCCCGCAGTCGTGGCCCTGGGCGCGGTCGTGGTCAGTCTGATGATCGTGTCCGTCATCGGCCTCCGCTGGCACTATCCGACCG
>JBEKIU010000021.1:0-34104 GCA_050011635.1 Acidimicrobiales bacterium | reverse complement strand
CAAAGGGCCGATCCGCTCCAGCTCGGCGCGCAGCGCCCCGATGTCGCCCGGCGACCCGGGCTCACTCATCGGCGGCGACGTGGTCGGTGGTGATCTGGGCCAGGACCGTCTCCACCGGGGCCACCATCCCGGTCAGGAACGGCCCGAATTCGGCGAACCGGGCCGAGCCCTCGTCGAAGCGCATGGTATACACGCAGTCCTTCAGGTCGTCGGGTCTCACACCGAACAGGGTGACCCCCCACTCCCAGTCGTCGATGCCGGTCGAACCGGTGATCACCTGGACGATCCGTCCGGCGAAGGTGCGACCCACGGCCCCGTGGCCGTGCATCATCGCCTTCCGCTCCTCGAAGGGCATGGAGAACCAGTTGGAGCCGTCCGACTCGCCGCGCCGCTTGGACATCGGGTAGAAGCAGAACGCGGTCATCCCCTCGGGCGGCAGGGACGGGTACAGCCTGGTCTGCTTCATCTCGTCGGGAATGCCCGCCGCGTACTCGGAGACCTCGGTGAGGGAGGTATACGAGTAGACCACCCTCAGCCCGGCTGCCTGCAGGTCGGTCTGCAGGCGCCGCAGCCTCCAGAGGTCGGCGCCGAGGGCCATGAACCCCACGTCGGCCTTGTGGCCGAGCATGGCCACGACCACCACCTGGACGCCGTCGACCTCGGCGCTCTTGACGGCCTGGACGACGGCCTGGGTGTCGCAGCTCGGGGCTCCGGGACGGGCCGGCGCGCCGTCGAGCCGGGCGAAGAGGTGGAGCACGCCCAACCCGGTGGACGGAGCGAGGGGTTCGGTCACGGCGCCCAGTCTAAGGAATGAACGAAGGGCGCCCCGACGGGCGCCCTTCGTCTCTCGATGTGTTCCGGATCATGATCGTGCCCGGGCCTCCGACGGCCGGGCAGGTGAGCCGTCCGACCTAGAAGTCGTCCATCCCACCGCCGGGCATGGCCGGAGCCGACTCCTCGGGCTTGTCCACGATGACCGCCTCGGTGGTCAGGAACAGGGCGGCGATGGATGCCGCGTTCTGCAGGGCCGACCTGGTCACCTTCACCGCGTCGATCACACCGGACTTGAACAGGTCCTCGTACTCGCCGGTGGCTGCGTTGAGACCCTCGTTGGGCTTCTTCAGGTTGCGCACCTTGTCGACGATCACGCCACCTTCGAGACCGGCGTTCACCGCGATCTGCTTGAGCGGCTCTTCGACGGCCCGGGCCACGATGCGGGCACCGGTGGCCTCGTCACCCTCGAGCTTCTCGGCCGTGTCCAGCACCGCGGTCTGGGCACGGAGGAGGGCGACGCCCCCGCCGGGGACCACTCCCTCTTCGATGGCGGCCTTGGTGGTCGAGACGGCGTCCTCGATGCGGTGCTTCTTCTCCTTGAGCTCCACCTCGGTGGCGGCTCCCACCTTGATCACCGCAACGCCGCCCGACAGCTTGGCCAGACGCTCCTGGAGCTTCTCGCGGTCGTAGTCGGAGTCGGTGTTCTCGATCTCGGTCTTGATCTGGTTGATCCGGCCCTTGATCTCGTCGTCCGAGCCCCCGCCCTCGACCACCGTGGTCTCGTCCTTGGTGACGACGATCTTGCGGGCGGTGCCCAGCAGGTCGAGGCCCACGTTCTCCAGCTTGAGGCCGACCTCCTCGGTGACGACCTGGCCGCCGGTGAGGATGGCGATGTCCTGGAGCATGGCCTTGCGGCGCTCTCCGAACCCGGGGGCCTTGACGGCCACGCTCTTGAAGGTGCCGCGGATCTTGTTGACGACCAGGGTGGCCAGCGCCTCGCCCTCGAGGTCCTCGGCGATGATGACGAGGGGCTTCCCGCCCTGCATGACCTTCTCGAGCAGGGGAAGCAGATCACGGACGGCGGTGATCTTCGATCCCACCAGTAGGACGTAGGCGTCCTCCAGGACGGCCTCCATCCGCTCGGGATCGGTCACGAAGTAGGGGGAGATGTAACCCTTGTCGAAGCGCATTCCCTCGACCAGGTCCATGTCCATGCCGAAGGTCTGCGACTCCTCGACGGTGATCACGCCATCCTTGCCCACCTTGTCGATGGCTTCGGAGATCATCCCGCCGATTTCGGGGTCTGCGGCCGAGATGGAGGCCACCTGGGCGATCTGGTCCTTCGAATCGGTGTCCCGGGCGATGCCGCGGAGCGAGGCCACGGCCGACTCGACACCGGCCTCGATCCCCTTCTTGAGCGACATCGGGTTGGCCCCGGCGGCCACGTTGCGCAAGCCCTCGTGGACCATGGCCCAGGCCAGCACGGTGGCTGTCGTCGTCCCGTCTCCGGCGACGTCGTCGGTCTTCTTGGCCACCTCTTTGACGAGCTCGGCCCCGATGCGTTCGAACGGGTCCTCGAGCTCGATGTCCTTGGCGATGGAGACGCCGTCGTTGGTGATGGTGGGGGCGCCCCACTTCTTGTCGAGGACGACGTTGCGGCCTTTGGGTCCGAGGGTGACGCGTACGGCGTCGGCGAGCTTGTTCATTCCGCTCTCGAGGGCCCGGCGGGCTTCCTCGTCGAACGTGATCAACTTGGCCATCTGGTGTTCCTCCGTGGTGGTTAGCACTCTTCACTGTCGAGTGCTAATAGCAAACCACGCTTGCCGGCTCTGCGCAACCGCGGGCACGACGCCGGACCTGCCCCCCGTTGCCGTCCTGTCGGTTCCGCTCCTCCGACCTGCGGTGATGGCTCGCGGCTGCGTTTCGACGGCCCGATCCGGGCCTGTTCCGCCGCCCACGACCGGGCGTCCGGTGAACGCAGTCGGCGGCCGGTCGAACGCTGCCTGTCGGGGTCGGCCACCTCCTTGACAGCGGAAGCCCGCCCTCATAGGTTGAATCGTTCACGAGGTCGAGTAATTAGCTAGGATTTATCGGGTAGCGGGTCGGGGGGCCTAGTGACTCGGTCGGTCGACCGTCTGCCGCCGGAACGAGGAGCTGTCTTTGTCAACCATGCCGCACGACCGGAACGCCCGTCGTCAGGCAGTGCGTCCGTCGGCCCTGGGCACCGCGGCCTTGTTGCTGGTGCCGGTCCTCCTCGGGGCCTGGCTGTCGGCCGTCCCGGCCACCGCGGGGGCGACCGTCATCGCCGGCACCGAGGAGATCACCCAGCCGGGCTCGCTGACCCCGCTCGACTCGGGTGGATCGGAGACCCTCTACGGCGTGGTGCTGCCTTCGGGGGCGGGCTGTCCGGGCGACACCGCCCACGAGGGCTATCACATCTTCAGCTACCTGGTCCCAAAGGGCGTGTCCCCGGCGTCGGTCAGCTTCAAGCGAGGCCGTGCCGACAAGGGGTTCGGGTACATCGCCTACGGGATGTACTACGGCGCCATCAACACGGCGTTGGGGAGCGGCCTGGTCGCCGGCCTGCCGCCGGACTTCACCTGGGCCCGACTCACGCCGAACGATCTGTTCCCGAAGGGCGAGAAGTCGGCCACCTGGGAAGGCGGTATCGCCTGCGCCAACACCGACGGCGTGGTCACCAACTACTGGAACTCCGAGATCGTCTTCACGGCCAGCACGTCGGATCCGCGGGGCTTCACCTGGCGGGTCGTGGCCCAGCCGACCCTCGGCGCGTCCCACAGGTGGCTGTGGATCGGAGTGGCACTCATCGTGCTGTCGGTCCTCCTCGCCGCCTTGGCCGTGTTCCTCAGCCGTCGCCGCGACGAGTCCTCGGGTGGGCCGTCCCCGTCGTCCGACGGTACGACCCCGCCCCCGGACGGGACACCCTCGTCGTCGGATGAGTCGGACACGGCCGGACACGATGCACCGGAACCCTCGGTGGCGGGGCGGTAGCCGGAATGGCCACCACCATGGTTCCTGCCGCCGCCGACCAGGGTGCGGACGACCGGGCGCGCCGCAACATGCAGGCGGTCCCGGGGTCGGGCGACCGCGCCTTCCTGGGCCTCCACCGGACCAGCGCCATCGTGGTGCTGCTGGTGTTCACCGCCATCGGTCTCTTCCTCGGCATCCAGGCCTTCGCCGCCCTCCGGGTGGCCAAGTTCTCGTTCCTCACCACCCAGGCATGGCAACCGGACATCCACCGGTTCGGGATCGCCGGGATCATGACCGACACCATCCTGATCGCCGCGGTGGCGGTGGTCATCGCCATCCCGATCTCCCTCGGCATGTCCCTGTTCATCTCGGAGATCGCGCCCCAGCGGATCAAACGGACCCTGGTGTCGCTGGTGGACCTCATGGCCGCGGTGCCGAGCGTGGTCTACGGCCTGTGGGCGCTCTACTTCCTCCAGGGCCGCACCATCGGCATCGCCCGGTGGCTGTCGGTGTGGCTGGGTTGGATCCCGATCTTCCACGTGAACGACTCCGGCGCCACCAATCCCACCGACCTCGGCCACGAGTTCACCGCCACCACCTTCGTGGCCGGCATCGCCGTCTCGCTCATGGTCATCCCCATCCTCACCTCGGTGATGCGCGAGTCGTTCTCGCAGGCGCCCCTCGGGGAGCGGGAGGGCGCCTACGCGCTCGGGGCCACCCGGTGGGGGATGATCCGGTCGGTGGTGCTGCCCTTCGGGAAGGGCGGGATCATCGGCGGGACGATGCTCGGACTGGGGCGGGCCCTGGGCGAGACCATCGTGGTCATCCTCATCATCTCGCCGGTCTTCACCGCCAACCTGCACATCCTCCAGACCGGGGGCAACTCGGTGTCGGCCCTCATCGCCAACACGGTCGGCGACTCTTCCGCGTTCGGCATCTCGGCCCTGATGGCCGCCGGCCTGGCCCTGTTCGCCCTCACCCTCATCATCAACTTCTCGGCCTCCGCCGTGGTGGCCCGTTCGCGCTCTGGTGCGGAGAGCGACGGCTGAGATGACCGTCCTCGACTACCCCGATACCGCTGAGGCACCCCCTGGCCCACCCGTCGACACCGGGCCCCCTCCCCAACGCCGTCGCAAGCTCGGCGGCCTCAAACGGGGCACCGTGTTCAATCTGGTCGGGGCTGCCGCGGCCGGGGTGTGCGTCTCGTTCCTGTTGCAACGGCTGACCGCCCTGTCCAGCCCGCTCGGGTTCGTCATCGTGGCCTACGTGGCCTTCGTGGTCATCTACGGTGTCCTGGTCTCGCTGGCCGATGACGCCCCGGTCGTGCGCGACGCGGTCATGACCGTGCTCATGGCCACCTGCGCGGTGCTGGCCCTCGGGGCGCTGGCCATCGTGGTGATCTTCACCCTGGCCCGCGGCTGGGCCGCCCTCCGCCATCTCAACTTCTACACCCAGGACATGTCCAAAGCCGGCCCCCTGGCCTCCTTGAAGGTCGGTGGGATGGGCCACGCCCTGGTCGGCACCGCCTGGATGGTCGGCATCGCCGTCGTCCTCACCGTGCCGATCGGCCTGGTCGCCGCGGTCTACCTGGACGTGACCCGCAGCCGCCCGGCCCGGTTCTTCCGGACCGTGGTCGAGGCCATGACCGCGCTGCCCAGCATCCTGGCCGGCCTGTTCATCTACGCCTCGTGGATCCTGGCCTTCGGATTCCAGCGGTCGGGACTGGCCGCCGCCCTCGCCCTCAGCGTCATGATGCTCCCCTACATCGTCCGGGCCGCCGATCTCGCCCTCCGGCTGGTCCCCAACAACCTGCGGGAGGCCGCCGCCGCCCTCGGGGCTCCGGGATGGCGGGGCGAGTTGCAGGTCGTGCTGCCCACCGCACGCTCGGGGCTGGCCACGGCGGTCATCCTGGGCATCGCCCGGGCCATCGGCGAGGCGTCGCCGGTGCTCCTCACCGCCGGGTACACGACGTACATCAACGCCAACCCGCTGAAGGGTCCGATGGTGTCCCTCCCTCTGTTGACACTGGAGCTGGTCCGGTCCGGTATCCCCGCCTACACCTCCCGGGCCTTCGGCTGCGCCTCGTTCCTCCTTCTGGTGGTCATCGTCCTCTTCGCCGTGGCCCGGAGGATCGGTGGCTGGGGACCGGGCCACCTGTCGGCTCGCGGACAGCGCCGTGTGGTGGCGGCCTCGGCCCGGGACGAAGCCAGGTTCGCCCAGCGGCAGCAGCGCCGCCTGACCAGGAGCTCCGTGGCCAAGCCCGGGTTCAAGATCGTGGAGGGCGGCTGATGACGCCCCGCGTCCAGCCGGGCCGGCCAGGCCCTGCAGCCGGGGGCCGACGGGCGGCCGCGACCCGAGTGGCAACGGCACTGGTGGTGGCCACGGTGGCCGTCATCAGCACGCTGGTGGCGGCGGGGGCACCGGCCGGTGCGACCGCCTACGTCCCCGTCTCGGGGGAAGGCTCGTCGTGGTCGGCCAACGCCATCAACCAGTGGATCGCCGACGTGCAACCGGACGGGATGCGGGTCAATTACACGGCCAACGGATCGACGACCGGTCGTGAGGACTACATCAAGGGCCTGACCGACTTCGCCGCCTCGGACATCCCGTTCCAGACCGATCCCCATGACGGCTCGGCACCGGAGGACCCGCAGCCGAACAGCTACGCCTACATGCCCATCACCGCCGGGGGCACGGTGTTCATGTACAACCTCAAGATCAACGGCCAGCAGGTGACCAACCTGCGGCTCTCGGGGGAGAACATCACCAAGATCTTCACCGGGGCCATCACCAACTGGGACAACCCGGCGCTGGCCGCCGACAACCCGGGCCTCAAGCTCCCCGACCAGAGCATCATCCCGGTGGTCCGGTCCGACGGGGCCGGATCGAGCTATGAGCTCTCCGAGTGGATGATCAGCCAGTACCCCTCGTTGTGGAATTCCTTCTGTTCCACGTCCGGCCGTGCCCCGTCCTGCGGGCCGACCTCGTTCTTCCCGACGGTCACCGGGATGGTGGCCCAGTCCGGCGACCTCGGCGTGGCCGGCTACGTCTCCCAGAGCTACGCCGAAGGCTCCATCGGATACGTCTAGTACTCGTATGCCCTCAAAGACCACTTCCCGGTGGTCCAGCTGCTCAACTCGGCCGGGTACTACACCGAGCCGACGGCCCAGAACGTGGCCGTCTCCCTGCTGGCCGCACAGGTGGACACGACCAACCACGACCCGGCCTACTACCTCACCGAGAATCTGTCCGGCGTCTACACCGACCCCGACCCCCGCACCTACCCGCTCTCGTCGTACAGCTACCTCATCCTGCCCACCAAGATCCAGGGCCAGTTCAACGCGGCCGAGGGCACCACCCTGGCCGCGTTCTCCTACTACGCCATGTGCCAGGGCCAGCAGCAGTCGGCCGCACTGGGCTACTCGCCCATGCCCATCAACCTGGTCGAGGCCAGTTTCGACCAGATCACCAAGATCCCGGGCGCGGTGACCCAGAACATCAACATCCAGGGCTGCAACAACCCCACCTTCACCCCGACCGGCGCCAATCTGCTGGCCGAGACGGCGCCCTACCCCCCGGCCTGTGACAAGCAGGGGCCGACCCAGTGCGTCAACGGGACCGGGGGGGCGGCCAGTACCGTGACCCAGGTCTCCGGGAATCCGCACAGCGCGGCGATCGCCACCGGGCCGGGCGCACCCGGTTCCCCCGGCTCCTCCGCACCGGGGACAAGTTCGGGATCCGGCGGTTCGGGCCCGGGGGGGACGGGAGGCACCGGGCCGGGAGGCAAGAGCGGCTCGAAGTCGAAGGGCGGGGGCTCTGCGGCGGCGCTGGCCGCCGTCGAGACGTGTGTGGCCAAACATCCGCACGACGTCGCCGCCTGTGCCAACGCGGCGGCGACCGCGTCGGCCGGGACGGATCCCACGCCCGACACGCAGACCCTTGCCGTCACCAAGGGATGGTCGGTGGAACAGACCCTGATCCTGCTCATCGCGCTGGTGTTGATCGCCCTGATCCTCGTGCCCGGGGGCCTCTTGTCCCGCCGGCTGGACAGGCGGAAACGATGATGGACCCGGCGCCGTCCCGCGCTCGCAGTGGGCACGACCGCGCCGGTGCGGTCGATCGCGGCCCGGACGGCGGGGCCCGGAGCCGCCGGCGGATCGGCCCGGTCACCATGGCCGTCCTGGCCGTGGTGGCGCTGGCCGTGGTCATCCCGGCCACCCAGGGAAGTGCGTCGACCCCGCAGGCCATCGGCAACGGATGCTCGGAGACCGACCCGGCGGCCGGGTGCCAGGGCATCGTCGCCGGCCTTCCCGCCACTCCTTCTGCCGTCACCGTGTCCGGTCACGGCCAGTTCAGCAACCTCCAGGTGACCGTCAACCAGACCTCCAACCTCACCAACCAGGCCGTCTCGGTGAGCTGGACCGGTGGATCGCCGACCTTCAGCGATCCGCAGACGGGAGCCTTCGACTCGACGTTCAACGGGGACTACCTCCAGATCTTCCAGTGCTGGGGGGATCCGCAGGCCTCGGATCCGGCGGGCGCCGGCGCCGGTCCCCTGCCCTCGCAGTGCGAGTTCGGCGGTGAGAGCAGCAACCCGTTCTCGGCGTACCCGATCAAGGACACCGGCTTCGAGTACTCCCGCGTCCTGAGCCAGTACGGCTGGGACTCCTACGATCAGTTGGACCACACCCCGGGCCTGTACAAGGACACGACCGACAACTATGTGGTCGAGCCGTTCACCGCGGTGAACGGCACCGTCGTGGGCCAGCAGGCCGACTACGGCTTCGACATCAACCCATTCGCGCCGTTGCCGTTCTGGCTCAATCCGTACTTCAGTTTCACCACCACCAACGAGGTCGATTTCGCCCGCACCTATTCGAACGGGACGGGCCAGCAGCTGTTCCAGGTCGACACCGGCCTGGAGGCGCCCGGATTGGGTTGCGGCCAGGACATCCAGCCCCTGCCGGGCGGCGGCACGACCACCCCGCGGTGCTGGTTGGTCGTGGTCCCGAGGAGCACACCCACCGCCGAGAACCCGGCCAACGTGACCAATGTGAGCAGTGTGGTCACCTCGCCGCTCACCCCCCAGGCGTGGGCCAACCGGATCGCCATCCCGTTGCAGTTCAACCCCGTCGGGACCAGCTGCTCGATCAAAGCCAGCGCCCAGGAGATCATCGGGGGCGAGCTGGCGTCGCCGGCCGTGGCCGCCTGGCAGCCGGCCCTGTGCAGCCTGCCCGGCAAGACGCCCTTCAGCTATATCCAGAACAGCGACGACCAGGCCCGGCAGAACCTGGTCGACCCCTCCTACGGCTCCGTGGGCATGTCGGTGTTCTCCGACCCGATCCCCCCGAAGGAGACAAAACCGTCGGACCCGGTGGTCTACGCCCCGCTCACCTTGTCCGGGGTGGTGGTGGCGTTCAACATCGAGCGGGACCCCGTCACCGAGCCGGACGGCAACCTTCAGCCTGAAGAGCTCAATCTCGCCGGCGACCGGGTGGCCCATCTCTACCTCACACCGCTCCTGGTGGCCCGGTTGCTGACCGAGTCGTACCGCGACCAGCTCCAGGACATCGGGGCCGACACGTCCGCCAATTACGCATGGGTGCAGAACAACCCGCTCAGCGTGTTCACCGACCCGACCTTTCTCCAGTACAACCCCGAATTCTCCCAGCTCAGCACCGTCTACCTGAACGATGCGGGGACGTTGCTGGTCGAAGAAGGGAGCTCGGACGCCACCGCCGCCCTGTGGAAGTGGGTCCTGTCCGACCCCGAGGCCAGGGCATGGCTGGACGCGCGACCCGGGCAGGGCGCCGACTCGGGCATGAACGTGAACCCGTATTACAGCACCAACCCGTCGGTCAACCCCTCGGGCGTGGCCTTCGGTTCGACCACGCCGGAGACCTTCCCGAAGAGCGATCCCTACTGCGTGACCACCGGCTCGACCGTGTACGGCCCGCCGCCGGCCCCGGCCCGCCCGCTGTGCATCCTCGACTGGTCCCCGTACATCTTGAACATGAACACCACCGCCGAGGACACCGCGGCAGCCAATGACGCGGCCAAGACGACCTTCGACCCGACCGAGCCACCCAACCTGGCGTGGACGGCAAACGGGCCCCAGATCACCGGGAGGTACATGATCATGTCGGTGACCGACTCGGCCGCCGCGGCCCAGTACGGTCTCCAGGAGGCGAGCCTGAGCCCCGCCGGGCAGGACACCCCGGACCGGACCTTCGTGGCCCCGGACTCGGCCAGCCTGCTGGCCGGCGAACAGGCCATGGTGCCGAGCAAGGTGCCGGGCGTGCTGCAGTCCGATCCCACGTCGACGGCGGCCGGCGCCTACCCGTTGACCATGCTCACCTATGCCGCCACCACGCCGAAGACCCTCAACCAGACGTCCCGGAAGAACTACTCCGCCTTCCTGACCTACGCGGCCGGGTCGGGGCAGGTCAGCGGCGTTCAGCCCGGACAGCTCCCGGCCGGCTACGTTCCCCTTCCGGCTTCGCTCAGATCCGAGACGCTGGCCGCGGCGGCCACTGTTGCCAATCCGTCGGCGGCCAAGACGGCGAAGAAGTCGTCGAGCTCCACCGAGCCGGGCAAGAAAGGCTCGGATTCAGGCTCGTCGGGTTCGAACTCGTCGGGGGCCGACGGCAACTCGTCGTACGGCTCCGGCTCCGGATCCGGGTCGGGATCGGAGTCCGGATCGGGACCGGGCGGCAGCGGCTCGAAGCACCGGTTGTCCAAGTCGCCGGCAGCGATCGGTCCGAGCGCACTGAGCGCGGTCCGGACCGAAGGGTTCGCCGTCGGGCTCCTGCGTTGGGTGCTCCCGTTCCTCCTGTTCGTCGGGCTGGGGGCGGGGGCGGGTGCGCTGTGGATGAACCTGACCCGACGGAGGCGGCTGGCCGGGGGCCCCGGGGACACCGACCTCGACGCGGACCCGGTGACTCCGGAGGCGGATGTGCCGTGAGCCGGGTGTCCCTGTTGCGGGCTGCAGGCCGGTGCGCGGTCATGGCCGCGCCGGTGGCCGCCGGCGCATTCCTCCTGGCCGCCCCGACGGCGGCGGCCTCGACGGTGAGCGGGACGGCCACCATCGCCGCACCCGGGGCCACCGCCCGCGGCGAGCTCGGAGCCGGCAGCTCGTCCACCATGTTCACGGTGGCGCTGCCGGCCAACGCCTCCTGTCCGGCCGACACCGCCCACCACGGGTACCACGTCTACAGCTATCTGGTGCCCCTCGGCACCGAACTCTCGGCGGTCAAATTCATCGACTTCCCGTCGAAGGGATACGGATTGGACGCCAACGGCCGCTACTACGGGGCGATCAACACCGCCCTCGGCACCGGCCAGATCATCGGCATCCCCAACGATTTCGAGTGGGGCCGACTGGCCCGGTCGGTGCCGGTGTCGACGCTGGTCGGCGGGCCCAGCCACGGGGTGTGGGAGGCCGGCATCGCCTGCGCCACGACCCGCGGTGCCCTGGCCAGATACTGGAATACCCAGGTCACCTTCACGGCCGCGGCCGGCGACGCCCACGGGTTCACCTGGCACGCGGTTCCCGGTACGCCGGCCGGGTCCACCTCACCGTCACGGGGAGCGACCGCCCACGCCGCCGGGCGCGGGGCCGGCACGACGCCGGCTGCCTCATCAGCCGGCGCCCGGGCAGCCGGTGGTGCCGGTGGTACCAGTGGTGCCGCCGGCCGCGGCCCCACCCCGGGTGACAGCGGAGTGTCGAGCGCGGCGGGTGGCGCGGCCGCACCGGCTGGTGGCGCGGCCACACCGACGGGCGGCTCGGCGCCGGGCGGTAGCGGGGCAGTCGGTGGCGGGGCCACCGGCAGCGGGACTGTCGGCACGGCGGCCGTCAGCGACGTCCCGCTGGCCGCGGGCGCCTGTGCCGGGGCCGTCGCTCTCGCCGTCGGGCTCCTGTTCCTCCTCAGGCGCAACTGGCGTGCCGGCTCGCCGTCGGCGGCGCGGGGGTCGGTGCGATGACGGTCGCCCAGACGGCCCTCGACCGGGAGATGCTCCTCGTCGCCGCGCCCGATGCCGCGCCCGAGGTGACCGGGGCCGAGTACGACCCCGGGGCGGCGCCGAGGCTGCAGCAGCTCTTCGATCGGAACGGCCAGCTGGGCGAGGTGGCCACGGCCAGCCGGTGGGCCACGGTCGTGCGCTTCGCGCTGGTGGTGGTGGCCCTGGCGTCGATCGGGATGGTCGTGCAGCTGGCCTACGTGAGCAGGCTGGAGCATCGGTCGGCACAGGTCTCCCTGTACAACCAGTTCCGCACCCAGTTGGCTCTCGGTACCGCGCCGCTCGGCCCACGCGGTCTCCACCACTCGACGCTCCCCCTCGGAGCTCCGATCGCTCAGATCACCATCCCGTCGATCGGGGTCAGCCAGGTCGTGCTCGAAGGCACCACCGGCACGGTGCTGGCCGACGGTCCCGGGCACGATCGCTCGACCGTGTTCCCGGGCGGGACCGGGGACAGCATCATCCTCGGAAGGGCCGCCGCCTACGGGGGGCCCTTCGGCCGGATCCACGAGCTCCGCAACGGGGCGCGCATCACGGTCATCACCCAGGTGGGGACATCGGTCTTCAAGGTGGTCGACGTCCGCCCGGCCGGTACCAAGGTGCGCCCGGTGGCCCGCGGCAAGTCGCGCCTCACCCTGGGGACGGCGTCGGGTACCCCGTTCGTCCCCTCCGGGGTGGTGTGGGTCGACGCCGACAAGGTCGGCGCACCGCTTCCCGCCCAACGCCCGGTGGTGAAGACGGTGCCGAGCTCGGAACGGCCGCTCGGGTTCGATACCGGAACCCTGTGGGTCCTGTCACTCTGGGTGCTCCTGCTGGCCGTCCTGGTCGCCGGCGCGGTGTGGACGTGGCGGCGCCGGGGCCGCGCCCAGGCGTGGATCGTCTTCACCGCCCCGGTGTTGCTGGTGTGGATGTTCGTGGCCGACCAGTTCGCCCGCCTCCTGCCCAACCTGCTGTGATGGTTCAGACCGACGATCAATCGAGGACTTGACAGAGATGCTGCTCGAATCGACAACCGACACCCGGTCCGGAGTGGACGATCAGTACCAGGCCGCCACGCTCGAGGCCAGGGACATCTCGGCCTGGTTCGGGGGCCACCAGGTCCTCGACCGGGTGTCCCTGATCATGGAGTCGCGGCAGGTGACTGCGCTCATCGGTCCGTCGGGATGCGGGAAGTCCACCTTCCTCCGCATTCTCAACCGGATGCACGAGCTGATCCCGTCGGCGTCGCTGGCCGGCGACGTCCTGCTGGACGGCGTGGACATCTACGACCCCAGCCGCAAGTTGACCGAGGCCCGCCGCCACATCGGCATGGTGTTCCAAAAGCCGAATCCGTTCCCGACCATGTCCATCTACGACAACGTGCTGGCCGGCCTCAAGCTCACCGGGACCCGCAAGGACCAGGACGCCAAGGACGAGCTCGTCGAGAGCTGCCTGACCAAGGCCGGCCTGTGGAACGAGGTGCAGAACCGGCTGCGCCAACCGGGTGGCGCGCTCTCCGGTGGTCAACAGCAACGCCTCTGCATCGCCCGTGCCCTGGCCATCCGACCTCGGGTGCTCCTGATGGACGAGCCGTGCTCGGCTCTCGACCCCACGTCCACCCGGCGGATCGAGACCACCATCGACGAGCTGAAGACCGAGGTCACCATCGTCATCGTGACCCATAACATGCAACAGGCTCAGCGGGTGTCGGCGTACACGGCGTTCTTCCTGGCCGAGCAGGGAACGCCCGGGTACATCATCGAGCACGGTCCGACCGATGCCATGTTCGACTCGCCCCTCGACCCCCGGACCCTCGACTACGTGCACGGACGCTTCGGGTGACCGTTGCCGGCGGGCCGACCCGACTGCCATCTCGAGCACCCGCGCCGGCTCTGCGAGACGGGCGGGCGGCCCCGATTCCGGCCCTTACGACCTAGTGATCAGCTAGGTATACTGGTCATCTGCATCCAGCGACGCCGAACTTCTCTCCGATGACCCAGTCAACCCATCCCGAGGCTGCGCAGGCCTACACACGTACATCGGTCGAGCGATACCTGAGCGCGGCAGCGGCGGAGCAGTCCCGGCTCCGGGCGGCGATCGCCGGGGCGCGGGAGCGGACGGAGTCGGCACTGTCGGAGGAGGACCGCCTGTCGTCGCTCCAGCGCGGGGACGGCGAGGCTCCGGAGCGCCGAAACGGTGCCACGACCGGCACCCGACCTGACCCGTTCCGGCTCGCGGTCGACGACAGCGAGCACGGCTGGCGCGAGCAGGAGTTCCCGGCCGCGGTGGCCGCCACCGACGTCGCGCGGTGAAGAAGCCGGCGGGGGCGAAGGGCCGTCGGGCGGAAGTCCCAGAGGCGGTTCCCGCCGCGGTGGTGAGGGATCTGGTGGACCGCAACGAGCAGACGATCGAACAGCTCCGCCAGGAACTGGCCAAGGAGCTGCGAGCGGCCGAGGAGGCCGAACTTCGGGTGGCCGTGCTGTCGGGAGACGCACGCTCCGTCCCGTCGGATGGTGGTGCTCCGGGCCCGGGTGGCGGGTCGGCCGGCCGGCCGCGGACCACCGTCGTCACGCGTCCCCGTCCGCAAGGAGCTGGTTGATCCCATCGAGCTGGTCGATCCGGTCGGGTTCGACATGATTCGAGCCGGGTTCGACATGACCCGGTCGGGTTCGACATGACCCGGTCGGGTTCGACATGACCCGGCGGGCGGGCGGCTCTCGGGCCGGCGCCGACCAGATCTCGAATCGGGAGGCTCGATGGCTGACCATCGGCGCCCAGGGGCTGGGATCGCCACGACGATCACCGGGGGCCGGGCGGCCGGGACCGGCGACGCTGCGTCGCCTCCTCGACCAGGTCGGCACCGTCCAGCTCGACGCGGTGAACGTGCTCGAACGAACCCAGTACCTCGTCCCGTTCAGCCGCATCGGACCGTACGACCAGGCCGTGTTGCGCGGGCTCACCGGCCCCGGGGGCGACTGGTTCGAGTACTGGGGACATGCGGCCTCGCTCCTGCCCATCGAGCTGTACCCGCTCTTTCGCTCGCGTATGGAGTCCTGGCGCGCCGACCAGGTCGACAGTCCCGTGGTCCAGGAGCGGCGGCGGCAGTGGCGGAAGACGCATGCCGACTATCTCGCTGCCGTGCTCGACGAGGTGCGCGAGCGCGGCCCGCTCACCGCGTCGAAGCTCTCGGATCCCCGGCGCCGGGGCGGGGCATGGTGGGACCGCCGCAGTGACGGTCGCAGGGCACTCGAGATGCTGTTCGGGGACGGCGTGCTGGCCGCGTGGCGGAACCCGAGCTTCGAGCGGGTCTACGACCTCTCCGAGCGGGTGATCCCGCGTTCGGTGTCCGATCTGCCGGCGCCTTCCCTGGACGAGGCCCAACGGGAGCTGATCCTGCTGGCGGCACGGTGCCTGGGAGTCGCAACCGTGGCCGACCTCGCCGACTACTTCTGGATACGGCCCCGGCCGGCGGCGTTGCGGGTGACCGAGCTGGTGGAGGCGGGACGGCTCCTGCCCGTGGAAGTCGAAGGGTGGGACAAGGTGGCCTACGTGGTGCCCGAGGCCCGCCCCCGCCGTCCGCGACGCCAGCACGCCACCTTGCTGTCCCCCTTCGACTCCCTCATCTGGGCACGGGCACGGACAGAGCGACTGTTCGGCTTCCACTATCGGATCGGGATCTATGTCCCCGAGCACCTCCGCACCCACGGGTACTACGTGCTGCCGTTGCTGGTGGGGGACGAACTCGTGGCCCGGTTCGACCTCAAGGCTGATCGCAGGAGCGGCACCCTGTCGGTGGTGGGATCGTACGCGGAGCCGGGGACCGATCCGGGAGCCGTCGTCGATGCGGCAGCCGCGGAGCTGGGTCTCCTCCGCCAATGGCTCGGTCTCGAGCACACCGTGGTGGCTGCACGCGGGAACCTCGCGCCGCGCCTGCGCAGGACCGTGGCCGCCGAGGCACGGACCGCGCCGCACCCGCCCAATGGCGGCCGACGGTCGTCGCCGGCCGGCACGGTCAGTGCGCGAACAGGTGCCAGCCGGCGTACGCCCAGGCCGCGCTGAACACCAGGTTGGCCAGGGTCGATCCCGACACGAAGCGCACGAGCTCACCGGCGTCGGCCAAACGGCCCCGGGACCGCCTGGCCGTGAGGTCCACCAGCACGCAGGCCGTCACCACCAGCAACCAGAAGGCCACGCCGGCACCCCGGTTGTCCGGGAGGAGCAGGGCGGGGACGCCCACCGAATGCCGGTCGACGCCGAACGCACCGGACAGGCTCCCGGTGGAGGCACCGGGGGTCGACCGGGCCGGGACACCTTCGACGGGGGTTCTGGCCCGGGCCACGCCGTAGCCGAGTCCGACCGAGAGCCAGAGCAGCCACAGGCCCGCGTCGAGCGGTCGGAACGCCTGGGCCAGGGCGCTGATGGTCAGGTGGGCGACGTGTGGGCCGGTGTCGATGCCGAGGATCTCCCAGACGGTCACCACGAGGACGATGGCCGACCACGGGGCGGTGCCGAGGAGGGCCGGACCAGTACCACCGCGCCCTGGCCGTGGCCAGGGGAGGTTGGCCGGACGGAGGGGCAAGGCCCATCGCCGATGGTGCCGGCCGCGGTGCATCAAGAGGTCGACCACCACCACGCCGGCGAGCGAGACGGACCACGCCACGAAGGCCGGGGCCGTCGACTGGTGCAGCCCGCTCGCCCACCCGCACCAGGCACAGAGCACCAGGATGGCCACCGTTCCCGCCACCGCTCGACGGGGCGGCGTCAGGGCTGAGCCACCTCTCCTCGATGGATGACGATGACATCCACAGCCATCCCACCAAGGTACCAACGACCTCCGCCGGCCCTCCTCGCCCTCGATCGTCTACGGTGGTTGCCTCCGGGATGTTGGGCCGACACAGGGGGAAGCCGTGCACCGATCGATCACCTTGCTGGCCACCGCGCTGGTGGCGATGGGAACCGCGCTGTCGCTCGCCGTGCTCAGCCCATCAGCCGCGAGCCCGGCAGCCGCCGCGACACGGCCCTTCTATCTCTCGCTGGGTGACTCGTACTCGATCGGCTACCAGCCCGGCATCGGGGGCACCTCCGGCTATACCGGCTACGTGGCCGGCAAGCTGAACCTGAGACCCGAGAACTTCGGGTGCGGAGGGGCCACTACGTCGTCCCTCATCGGGTCGAAAGGGTGTGCCGACCCGGCCAGCCAGGATGCCGTCCCCTACACGGGGATCACCCAGGAGCGGGCGGCCCTCAACTTCATCGCCGCCCACAAGGGGGCCGTGCGTCTGATCACCATCTCGATCGGGGGCAACGACTTCGACAGCTGTATCACCGCACCGTGCGTGCAGGCGGCCATGCCGGGAATGGAGGCCGGCATCAAAACGCTGGTCAGCGCGGTCGACAAGGCGCTGGTGAAGGCGTCGGACACCGACGCCCGGATCATCGGCCTCACCTATCCGGACGTGGACCTCGGGCTGTACGTCTATCCCGACGACCCGCCGGCGTCGGCTGCCGTGTCCCTGGCCAAGACCTCGATCATCGCCTTCGACGATCTCATCAACCCCACCCTGAAGAAGTCATACCTTTCCGTGTCGAGGACCAGCTTCGTCGATGTGACGTCGGCGCCCTACATGAAAGCCACCCGCGGGGACGACACCAGCCTCAGCCTCACAGAGACCGTAGCCCCCTACGGCACGGTCCCGGTCGCTGTCGGCGAGGTGTGCCAACTGACCTACTTCTGCTCCCAGGGGAACATCCACGCCGATACCCTGGGCTACGACTTCATCGGGAGCCTTGTGGTGGCGAATTACCGGTCGCTGTCGCGCCCGGCCAACTGACCGGCCTCGGCCCATCGCCACCTTGGCCGCCTTGCCGTTCGACGTCCGGGTCGGGTAAGAAGCGGGATGCCGGAACATCCAGTGGGCGATCAGCGATGCCGCTGGGAGATGTTCGCCTCGGGCGAATGGCAACGGTGTGCAAAGCCCCGCCGCCACGAGGGCGCTCATCAGATCGGCACGGTCACCATCGGGACGAGGGCGCTGATCCGGCTCAGGATGCAGCGCCAACCGACGGTCAGAAGGGCCAAGAGCCAACCACACCGCTGAGCACGGTAGTGCCAGCCGCAGGGCTCGTCCGATGGCCGTGACCGATGGCGCCGGCTGTGGACTCGGCCGCCAGCCGTACCGACCGCCCTCCGAACGTAAGCTTCGCCAATGGAGGACAACCTGGGGGTCCGACAAGGTGAGCGCGAAACCCTCGAGGGTTTCCTCGACTGGTACAGGGCCGTGGTGGAACGGAAGGTCGACGGACTCGCTCTTGATGACGCCGAGCGGGTGATGACACCGACCGGTCTGTCCGCGCTCGGGATCCTGAAGCACCTGGGCTGGGTGGAGCGGGGCTGGTTTCGCGAGACCTTCGCGGGTGAAGACGTCGAGGCCATCGATGTGGATGGTGACAATTCGGCCGAGTTCGCCATCGGCGGCGCCGACACCGTCGAGTCCGTCATCACCTTCTACCGGACCGAGGTCGAGGCAGCGAGACGCGTTTCGCGTGCCGCCCCCTCGCTCGATGCCCTGAGTGCCCGGGAGACGACGTATCGGGAGCGGGTGAGTCTCCGGTGGATCATGGTGCACATGCTGGAGGAGACAGCCCGCCATGCGGGTCATCTCGATCTGATGTGCGAGCAGATCGACGGCCGGGTTGGAGACTGAAGGCAAGGGCTTGCCCGCCGGGGTCGCCACACCACGCGGCATGGGCACGACACGCGGGAAGATCGGCACGACACGCGGGAAGGAGGCCGAGATCCGGCTCGGCCGCCGGGCCTACGTCCGCAACCGCCCGACAACGGAACGGAGGAGTTCCAAGGCCTTCCGGCTGTCGTCGGTATCTTCGTGCGGCTTCCGGAAGTGGGCGGCGAACGAGGCGACCTCGGCAAGGTCCCAGCGAATGGTGTAGAGGTCGAGGAGCCGTTCGTCGGGAGTCGTTCCGGTGGCGTTCGCATACTCCCCGAGCACCGATCCATCTCCTTGTGCGAGCCTCCAGAGGTCCCGCTCCGGCGGGGCGACCAGCGCGGTGTCCCAGTCGACGATCACCCAGCCCTTCGACGTCACCATCACGTTTCCGGGATGGATCTCGCCATGGGTGATCACCAGAGGACCATGATCGCTCAGGCACTGAGCGACAAGCGTTCGGTAGCGGGTTATCAGCCGTCTGATCTCGGCTTCGTTGTCGACGAGCAATTGAGCGGCAACAGCTGCGTGCGGCCCATGAGAGCCGGCACGGCTGGAGCCGGCATTGCTGGATGCGGCATCGCTGGAGCCGGCACCGCTGGATGCGGCACTGCTGGATGCGGCACCGCGGCTCATGGAGCGGTCGAGCCGGTCGAGCCACGGAACCACGAATTCATCCCGTTTCGGGCGGGCGGATCGACGTGAGCGGCACCCGGTGCAGTGCGGTCACCACGTTGAGCACCCGCTCCCGGTCGGCGGGGCCGAATGACTCCTCGAAGGAGAAGGTCCGTCCGTCGATGAACGGGTAGAGCGCAACGGCATAGCTGTCGAACCGGACGAAGGGCTCGTCGGATCTCGTTGTGACCGGTGCGACAACGAAACTGCACCCGGAGGCCAGCAGATCGATAGCAGCAGTCAAAGCCGGGCGGAGGTGCAGTCCAAGGAGATCCGGGATTCCGGGCTCAGTTCGTCAACGGTCACAAAGTGTCGGCGGCCCAGATCGTCGGTTGCCTCCCAGTGGTGGCTCCCGAAGCCGACCGGACGGTAGTCGAGGGACACCACACCGACACCCCAGGCTCGCCCGATCACCTCGGCCAAATCGACATGAGAAAGACCTGTGGGCGGAGTCAGCACAAGTGGAGCCTCGATTCAATCTCACACGAGTCCATTTGCCTCGTTCTTCCGTTGCCCCTCACAGATTGCGCGGACCGGGCCCCTGTCGGCCGAGAAGGTCGTCAGGGTTCACCAGCTTGCACAGACCCAGCGAGAGGCATCCACAGCCGATGCAGCCGCTGAGGCGATCCCGGAGGTGCTGCAGGCCGACGATCCTCTGGTCGAGGTCGTCGCGCCAGGATGCGGAGAGCCGCTCCCAGTCCCGACGGGTCGGGGTGCGGCCGTCCGGCAGGCGGTCGAGGGCGTCCTTGATGCGTCGGAGAGGAATGCCCACGGCCTGGGAGGCGCGAATGAACGCCACTCTCCTCAGCGCCTCCCGGGGGAACCTCCGTTGGTTCCCTTCGGTGCGCGTGCAGTGGATGAGGCCTTCGGCCTCGTAGAAGTGGAGGGCCGAGACGGCGACGCCGCTGCGGGCCGCTACCTGGCCCACGGTCAGCCCGGCCGACGGGCGAGAGGATCTGGACATTTCGCTTGACCTCAACTTTACTTGAGGTTCTACCCTCTTGCGTATGACCTTCACCGACGCCGAAGTGCGCTTCCTCGCCCGCCAACCCCGTGGCCACCTGGCCACCTTGGGGCCGAACGGGTCCCCCCAGGTCAAACCCTTGGGGTTCACGTACAACCCGACCCTCGAAACGATCGACCTCACCGGCTTCAACATGAGCGGCAGTGCCAAGTACCGAAACGTCCAGGCGAATCCGAAAGTCGCGTTCGTCGTCGACGAGGTCACCGAACAGTCGATGGACGGTGCGCACTTCATCGAGATCCGCGGCGTCGCCGAAACCGCGGTGGGGACCCACGACCGGCAGGGTCATCTGGCGCCGGAGATCATCAGGATCCGTCCGCGGCGCATCATCTCGTTCAATGTCGACCCTGACCACCCGGGCTTCGCGGCCCGCGACGTGATGCCGGCCGATCTCGGGAACGAGGTGGCCTGAGGTGCGCGCCGTCGAGGTGGCTCGCTTCGGCGGTCCCGACGTCCTCGAGCTGCGCGAGCTGCCAGATCCCGTTCCGGGACCGGGACAGGTCCTCGTGGCCGCCTCTCTCTGTGACGTGCTGTTCGTCGACACCGTGATTCGTTCCGGCAGAGGCGCCGACTACTTCACGATCCGGCCGCCCTACGTGCCCGGAAACGGCGTGGGCGGCACGGTCGCCGCGGTTGGCGACGGGGTCGACGGCGGCTGGCGCGGCCGGCCGGTCGTCGGGCACACGGGCGGGCCCGGCGGCACGGGTGGCTACACCGAACTGGCGGTCATCGACCTCGAGGCCTGCGTCACAACGCCCGACGGCGTCGATCTCCTCGACGCCACAGCCGTCCTTCACGATGGCACCACGGCGCTGCGCGTCCTAGAGAAGACTGCGCCGCAGGAGGGGGAATGGGCGCTCGTCCTCGGCGCCGCCGGCGGGATGGGGCTCCTGCTCGTCCAACTTCTGGTCGCCCGGGGCGTCAAGGTCGTCGGTGCCGCCCGAGGGTTCACGAAAGGAGATGTCGTAGCTGGAGCCGGGGCAGCTGCAGCGATCGACTACACCGAGCCGGGTTGGAGTGATGCGGTCCTCGAGGTCACCGGCGGGCGCCGACCGGACGTCGTGCTCGATGGCATCGGGGGCACGATCGGCGGGGAAGCCTTCGGGCTGATCACCGCCGGTGGACGGATGTCAGCCCATGGGACCCCGAGCGGCTCGTTCGCGTCCATCGATCCGGGCGAGTCGGAGCGACGTGGTGTCACCGTGACGACCATTGCCGACCTCCAGTACGGGGAGGGCGACCGGTTCCGGCTGCTCACCGCCGTCCTCGCCGAGGTCGGCGCCGGCCGGTTGGCCCCGCTCGTGGGCCAAACCTTCTCACTGGCCGAGGCCTCGAAGGCGCATCTGGCCATCGAGTCCCGTGAGACCGTGGCCAAGACGCTTCTTCTCAGCGACGATTGATGACCGACTGATGATGCAACGACTGATGATGCAACGACTGATGACGGGCCGATCGTCGGGCCGGCCAGGAGACTTCAGCCAACTTGACGGGTCACATCACTGGTTGTGAGTTCCGGCCTCGAGGACGGCTTGGGCGCGTGGAGCATCATCGGCTGACACATAGACGGACACGCCCTCGGCGAAACTGACAGATTCATAGACGGAGTCCACTCCCACGGTGGCGTCGATGCCTGAGGCGCGCAAGCGGGCTGCGATCACCTCTGCCTCGAACGGCTGGACTCGGGTCAATTCGACGAGGCCCGGGGGGTGAGCTTTCGAAGGTTGGTCATCGTTCGGCATCGGACTCCAGCCTCAGCGAACCGGCTCGGTGGCCGGCTGGGCTACGACGCCAACCCCAGCCATGTGCCCACGGCGTCGTCAGGGGTAAAGCGGTGTGAATATCCCTTTCGTCGGAGCACGGCGACGCTCTCACCGTCGGCATGGAGCACCGGTACCGCGAGCTCCCAGTGAGGGGTGGTGCTGTTCGACGCCGTCGTGGCCGAGGGATGCCACTGTGCGGTTGCGAGCTCGTCCCGCACGGCTCGTCTGGCAACATCTGGCATTGCATCATCAGCTGATCTACCGAGGCTGGCATGGAGGAAATCGATAGCCTGACCTTAGCGTCGGCGTTGACCGTCGGGCCAGCGGTCGTCGGCGCTAGAACCTGTTTCAGATTGCTTCGCGACCGAGCCCGACCACGTCCGAATCGGTGACCCGGACCAGAGGTGCCCAGGTCGTGAGCCGGCAAGGGTGAGAGGTGCAGGAGAATCGAGCATCTCGAGCTGCTGGTGCGCACCGTGGAGCGCGAGGACCTTCGGCTGTGATCGGATGTCACCGAACAGATCTACCAACGGAGGAACACCATGCGCGCAGCTGTGCTGACCGAAGGGTCCACGACGCTTGAGCTTGTCGACGACATCGACGTTGCGGTTCCATCCGCCGGTCAAGTGCTCGTCGACGTCATCCACTGTGGAATCTGTCATTCCGACATGACGATCATCGATGCCGGCTTCGAGCCGTTGCCCATCATCCTCGGGCATGAAGCCGCCGGCGTGGTGAATGCCGTCGGGCCGGGCGTGACCGCGGTGGCGCCCGGAGATCACGTCGTACTGGTGGCCATCGCACCCTGTGGTCGCTGCTACTGGTGCGTGCGAGGAAAATCGACGGTGTGCGAGAAGGCGAGGTCGTTCATGACCGGCACGCTGCCGGACGGGACCACCGCGCTGTCGTGGTCCGGCCAACCGGTCTATCGGGGTCTCGGTGTCGGTGGATTCGGGGAGCAGGTGTTGACGACGGAGTCAGGGGCCGTACGCATCGATGCCGATGTGCCGCTCGATCTCGCTTGCGTCATCGGCTGTGCCATCCAGACGGGAGTGGGAGCGGTTCTCAATACGGCTGGCGTCGAGGAGGGGGCGACCGTCCTGGTGATGGGCCTCGGCGGCGTGGGCATCTCGGTCGTCCAGGGTGCCCGGATTGCCGGCGCCTCGCGGATCATCGCATCCGATCCACTGGTCGAACGACGGGACCTGGCCTTGTCGTTCGGGGCGACCGATGTCCTCGACCCCGGAACAGAAGACGTGGTCAGTGCCTGTCAGGACCTGACCGGTGTGGGCGTCGACTATGCGTTCGACGCGGCCGGCAGCGCCCGGCTGATCGAGGCGGGGGTTCTCGCCACCTGCTCGGGAGGCACCACCGTTTCGGTGGGAGCGCCTGACGCGGCTGAGCTGCTGGCGAACCTTCCGGCCATCCTTTTTGCCATCACCGAGAAGCGACTGGTCGGTTGCCTCTATGGGGGCGGCAATCCCCATTGGCAGATTCCCCGTCTGGTGAGTCTGTGGCGTCGCGGCCTCCTTGATCTCGAAGGGATGATCTCTTCTCGCCGACCATTGCCCGAGATCAATGACGGCTTCGACGACCTCCGTGCCGGGCGGGGGCTGCGCACCGTTGTAACCTTCTGAGCCCGTCTCGCGGAGGCGCCACCGGCCGGGCTCGCGCTCCGTGATCGATCCGCTGCCGTATGCTTGCCTGGTCAATCTTCACCCCCTGCACTGGTGATCCGGCTCACCTGGGCGAAGGATGAGGGCTTGACGCAGACGGGCCGGGGCCAGCATCGAAAGAAACTGGTTCTGACCTGGCACGGAGAGGTGCGAGAGCGGCCGAATCGGACTCACCGCTGATGAGATTGCGGGCCACCTCTGACCAGGGATCGTGTCTGGTGGCACCTCCTAAGTAGTGCTCAGTTGTGGCCGATTGCGGCCCGATCGAGACACGAATTGAGACACAAACGGGGCAAGTTGGGCGACGAATTCGTCAGCCGGCCCCGGGGTGGACCCAAATCAGACCATCCAGGCCCGACGCCTCTGGGGCGGACCAGATAGCGCCGGGCCTGTTTGCACTCAACGCATGTCTTAAAACGGATGCCTTAAGGTGGCCACCGTCGCCAGGCGCAGGTCGACCGGAGCTCCCTCCACAGACCCGGAGGTGCAGCAATCACTGCCAGTCTGGTCCGTGCGTTGACTGGACATTCAACGGGGTGAAGCACAGGATTGGAATGTGAAGTTGGTGGGCGGAGAAGCCGGGGATGACGGGTTTGCGTGCTCTTCGAAGGGCGAGAACGGGAGAACGAGACAGCCACGAGGGGAGTTGTACGGCCTCCTATTGAATGCGGGGCGGGACGTTGTCCAGCAAGAAGGAATCGAAACCGCCCCAAGCAATCTAACGTTCAAGCAGGTATTCGAACGCGTCGAGTTCATGACCGGTCGACGTTTGACCAATGCATCGGTCATTCGACGCATATGGGAGAACCAGGCGGAATTCCAGGCCGATGTGCTTGTGGCCATCGCTCAGGATGAGGAGCGACCCGAGGTCGATCTGACTCTCCAAGCGGTAAGCGCCGTTCTGAGCGAGGTCGATCTCACGACCGTTGAGTCCCGGCTGTACGCCCTCCAGGAACTTTGCCGGCTCGGAGGAGAGGCAAGCAGCGACACGATTGCCGGCTCGCCGAGTTGGTCGTTGTGGATCAGCGTCCTGACCATTGCCACCACGACCTCCAATCTGGACCAGCGGGAACGAATCAGGGCGGCGTTGGCGGAGGGCTACGAATCAGCCGGCGAATTTTGGGAAGGTATCTACGGCTGGCTCATCGACTTCCTCGGCTTGAAGATATGTGAGCCGAGGACTATCCGTCAGTTCACCATTGCCGTTACCGCGTTGACCGATGGGTACTCCCTGCGAGAACATGTCGATGGAGGCATCGAGAAATTCATCCTTCCGACCGGACGGAATGGCGAGGATCAGGAGTGGACGCTATTTGGGGCCGGCTTGGAAGCCTTGGCGCACCGATTCATCGAGCCCGATCCCGGTTTCACCGTCGCCGTCCCTGGAGACCATCGCTGGGACCATGGAAGCGATCGACGACAGTGAGCTGGTGCGATGAATCCAGCGTCTCCCCAAAGGATTTGGCGCATCCTCGGCACCTTGGTCCAGGTTGCCGGAACCCGCCGATCCAATGTGCCTACTCACACTCGGTAACCCGAGTGTGAGCATCGATGGTAGTGCTCGGGTGTATCTATCACCGGGAGCGGGGCGGACATTTTTCGTTCAGAAGCGTCCGGCGCTCGCGGTCCGCGAACTGCCCATGACCGGGCACCTCGGGGATGGCATCTCCGGAGTCCTCGCTGCAGAGTATGTCCTCCCCAAACGAGATAACCTCAGCCGAGTTCCTCGATGACAAGCGATGCATTGACGTTGGCTTGAGTTCCCCCAATGTCGGAGGCTAGGCCGACGGCCGCTCCAGACGAGTAGTTTACTAACGTCAACACATCTCCGTCGGCAAGACTCACAATCACCTGACCGCCATCCTGCTGGGTGCCGGCGCCGGAACCGTATGTCGTCCCGGCAACTGGACTTCCATTGTCAAACAGCGAGAATTGACTGGGTTCTGTTCCAGAGATTGAGAAATCGACGAGGTAGTGGCCCGTCGACCCAACCGTGATCGACGCCGACCCCGTGGTGTGCGTGAAGCCGGATAGCGGGCCGTTGCTGTCAAAGAGAACTGCTCCTTCGATTGCCACTGTCTGCGCTGCGAGGTTGTATATGTACCCGTAGTCTGGCTGACCCGCTGGGCCCTGGGGTCCCGTTGCTCCAGCCGGTCCGGTTGTGCCCGTTGCTCCTGGCAGTCCGGCTGGTCCAGTGGCGCCGGTGAGGCCGATAAGACCCGTTGGTCCTGGCAGTCCGGCTGGTCCGGTGGCGCCGGTGAGGCCGATAAGACCCATTGGTCCTGGCAGTCCGGCTGGTCCGGTGGCGCCGGTAGCCCCGGTGCGACCTATTGCTCCTGGTGACCCGCTCCCTCCCGCTTCACCCTCTTGCACATTCGACCCGGCAACTATCGGGGAAGACGTGCCCGTGGCACCTTTGGAACCATAAAACGCTGCGTCCCCGAACGCGAAGACGCCACCGTCACCGGCGAACAGCCAGTAACCCTTACCGTCGGAGGTGGAGGAGATGCCGACGATCGCCTTGTTGAGACCCAGTCCGGCCATGCCGCCGTAGTTGGTTGCACCACCGTAGGCGTAGACCCGTCCAGTCGAGGTAACGAGCCAGTAGCCAGGCCCCGAGCTGGACGACGCCTGTGCCGCCACGTCTTGTGCGGCGAGCGGTACGTCTTTAGATGTTGCCGATCCAGGACTGGAGAGAACGAGCGCCGAAACGAGCAATAGCCCGACGGCGATCAAGCCTGCCGCGAATCGGACGACCCGGTGTCGGCCTTCAATGCAGACAGCCACTCGACAATGGCCAACCTTCGGAAGTTGGCGAACCAATCTGAGAAACGGTCATGGCTGTGGCTCTCCTAGGTCCCGGACGCTGCGATCGTCTGGTATCTGTCCGACCCTCATCGCGTGTGACCCATCAGGGCAGCTCGATTCGCAGAACCAGAATCAAGTCTGATGTTCACGTCGTCACCGCTTTCTTAGAGCGCGCGCCAATAGGTGACCGAGACAACTGCCTGAGAATGCCCTGTCCAGGGATTATCTCGTAGCTACAAGAAGTCCAGCAGGCGTGCTTCGGTCGCCCGCAAGGACGGCGAGCGATTCGGCTACCGAGGAAAGAAACAATGTTGACTCCTTGCCGTCGAGCTCAAGGACGGCAAGGCCGGCAAGCCGTGGTGGGATCCGGCCCTGATCCCGAAGCGAGAGCACTGCTCGAGCCAGTTCGACTCGACGATCCGCGGTGTCGACTGCAGGAACCACTTGCCTGAGCGCTCGGTCGAACTCGTCGGTGTCTTCGGCTTGAAGCGCGGCGATAGCGCAATCCATGTCTGGCGTGAGGATGTCGAGGCGCACCTGGAGTGACGTGTCGACCTCGGGCAGATAGAGCAACTCATCGAAGAGGGATCGGAACTCGACCTCATCGGTGTCCTTCAGGTCAGGGACCACCTCTTCGCAGAGCTCCGAAGGGAGAAGGTGGATCTCTGCGGTCTCGTGGATTGCATAGCAGCAACGTTTAGCCTTGCTCCCGCTCCCACACGGGCAGGGACCGTTGCGTCTGATCTTGGCCATGAGCACCTCCTGTTGGAGGCCATTGTCATGTCCCCGAACGGGCTGGGGGTGGACCGCCAGTGACCAGCGAAAAGGTCCACCGGTCGTTGTGTCGGACCGGACATGATCCGGCTGCGTTCAACCAACCCAACGAACCAGTGGAGGTCCCATGCTTGCACTCGAACCGAGCGTCGTCGACGCTATCTGGCAGTCCTTTGCCGCCTACCTGCCCAAACGCGAGGACACCGCCCACCCGCTGGGCTGTCATCGCCCTCGGGTCTCGGACCGTGACTGTTTCGAGGCCATCCTCTTCCGCTTGGTCACCGGCTGCTCGTGGGACGTGGCTGGGAGACTGGGCAAGGGCAGCGAGACCACCCTGCGGCGCCGGCGGGACGAGTGGGTGGCAGCCAGAGCATTCGAGCACCTGGTGGAAGAAGCCATTGCCGCCTTCGACAAGGTGATCGGCCTCGATCTCACCGAGGTGTCGATCGACGGATCACAGCACAAGGCACCGGCCGGTGGTGAGGGTACAGGGCCGAACCCGACCGATCGGGGCAAGACCGGGTGGAAGTGGTCGGTGGCCACTGACACCAACGGTGTGCCCATCGGCTGGGTCACCGACGGCGCCAATCGGCACGACTGCATCCTCTTGCCGTCCACCCTTGATGCCATCAGCGACCGGGGCCTGCTTGCCGAGGTGGAAACCCTGCACCTCGATCGGGGCTACGACAACGGTGTGGTCCGATCCCAGTGTCTCGAGCGAGGACTCGCCGACTTCATGATTGCCGAACGGCGCAAGGCGGGTACCGCCGACAAGCCGAAGCGGGTACCCCTCGGCATGCGGTGGCCCGTCGAGCGCACCAACTCGTGGCTCCCGAACTTTGGCCAGCTACGACGGAATACTGACCGGTTCATCTCGCACCGCCTGGCACAGTTCGCCCTGGCAGTCGCCCTGATCATCACGGTCAAGCTGGTCAAGTGGTCGAAACGCTGGGGGTCGCTGGCCGTCGCCTAATGGCGCGCGCTCTTAGTATCCAATGGGATACATCGACGCGATGAAAAGCCCGCAACAGGGGGCCAGCCCTATTGCTTCGGTGGGGACTGGGGGACCTGACAGTCATTACATGCGAAGGATGTAGGCATCCGGGGGGTGCCACGTATAACACCGGCTCAGGGCCGCGATTTTTCATTCAGGGATCGAATCAGTGCTCGCGGCCCGCAAACCGGCGATGCCCATTCGTGAGTGCGGACAGGAGTAATCCTGACTGGCTCGTCAGCCAATCCCGGGAAGCCCCTCCTGCAGGTCTTTGGCGTTGATTGCTGACGCGAACGTCACCTTCGCGTTGAGTTGAAGAGTTTTGAGCGCCAGCGCTACCTCACTCGAGGCTCGGTCATCTTGGCCCAACTGGCTGAGGGAGAGAGCATCAGCGCAATCGGTCGATCGTGGGGATTCTCCCATCAGTTGCCGTCCAAGTACGCAAGGGAAGCGACCCAGCGGATATGACCGATGTGCCTTCATTCAACCGGGCAACGCTTACTAACTTGATTTAGGGTTCTGCATCTGACTGGCGGTTGCCCGGGTTCGAGAAGGGCCCTAGCTTGACGAAGACGGCCGTGATGCCCTTTTCGATGTACTTCACCGTAATGCGCAGTGCCTCGGACAGGCCCTGGGGCAACTGCTCGAGGATGTCGATCTGCCGCGGGGTGAACTCGTCGGCGTTCGACCCGTCGCCACGCAGGATGAGATAGTCGACGACGCTAGGACCCAATGCAGATCGGCCGGCCGTCACCTCTCGCAAGGCGGTGACGATCAAATCGAAGCAAGGGAGGTGGTCGTCCACGAGGAACGCCATACCCGATGATCCACCCCGCAGGAGTTCGAGGGCGAAGCCCTCGAGACGGTCGGAGATAATCACGATCCCGGTCTCCGGGTGCAACGTTCTCAGCCGGCGAACAGCCGCAATGAGGGCTGTCGTCGTTACGACCTGGGAACGGACAGAGACGATCGCGGCTTGAGGCCTGAGCCGCTCGGCTATGCAAAAAAGATCGTCGAGATTGTCGGTTCGTCCGATGACCTCCAGGTCGGGATCGTCGGCGAGGAGCGCAGCAAGCCCGTCACCGATGTAACAGGCATCAGTCGCGAGTACCACAGTCGTGTGACCCAACTCGGTCGACATACGCACACTCCCTGCCGCCAGAACCGCGACCCACCATAGGCTCGAGGAGTTGCAACTGGCTTTGCAACTAGGCGTTGCGAAAGAGCCTCAAGCTCACCATACGCTTAATACAAGTTGGATTCCACAACCACCCGCCAAGAGCCGTTTCCGATTCATTTTCGAGGAGCAGCGTGGAGGATTCATACCAAGGTGCCGACGTTTGTCGTCAGCCCCGAGTCCGATGTCATACCATCGGCAAGTGACAGCGGCTCGTCATTGTTCCTCGGGAGGGATCTCGTTCACCGCGGTTTGGTTTCCATAGGTCTCTTCGCAGATCCGTCTGGTCACAGCAATGATTGCTTCCGCGTCTTCGCCCGCAGACTGCGCCCACCCAGTCAAGAAGAACGACGATACCTCGATGAAAGCCGCGATGAGATTTCCGATTCTTTCCAGGTACTGGCTAGGGTCCTCTTCGTCCGCGCCTAGTCGATGGATTTCATCCCAAAGCCATTGGTTGTCCATCGGCGACCCATCAAGGTCCTGTCGTCGGGCGCTTAGAAGCCACAGAGCACGATTGAAGCTCTTGAGGACATCGTTTTCGTCAGAACTTGGCACTATCCATTCCCTGTGATCGTCGACTGCAAGCGGCCGCAGTTTCCCGACTACTCCGGCCGAGGCGGTCAGCACCGTACTCACCGCAGCATCTGCATACTGTCTCATTTCGGAGTGGACGGATCCGACTAGTTGCTCAACGGTATTGGCGGCGGCGGTGCGAGTGCAAGTGGTCGCCACAGTTTCAACGAAGCTGTCGTCTGGTTAGCTACCGGACACTCCATTCAGATGGCGAAGTGGAATCGAAATGGCGCTTGTAAGCAGAATTATCCGGGCATGTCCGACGGGTCTCAGCCTCCACAACGAGATGGTCCCAGAGGAGGTGCTCGTGGCCGAGAACTTGCGTAACCCCAGCCTGGTCGGTGATCCGTGCCACCTGAGACGCGCTGTACCCGCCATATCCCTCATCGACCACATTCTGGAGGACGACCAGATAGGCCACGCGGTGTTTAGCCAGGTTGGCCTTCGAGAGGTCGTTCACCTGTGTGTAGCCGACGAGGACAGCACTATCCAGCCTATCGGGGTGGACTCGGTTGTCCACGAGGCATAATTTGACGGGTCTTCGGAGTCTTCGATTGGCGCCTTCAAGCGAACCATTGGCACCTCGTATGCGATTCCCTGACGGAACTGCCACGTGCGTCGTCGACTGTCCCGGATGCGGCTGGAGTGGGGTGGGACCTATTTCCTTGGGGGAGTGCCCACCCTCAAGGTGTCGCGGAAAGATGTCGATGCACTGCCGTGGGCATTCTTTCTAAAGCAGGCACGGAGCCTCGCGGGTGGTACGCACCTCATCGAGCCATCGCTTTTTTGGGGGTGCTCTTGATCCTGGTGGCCATCGCCGGGGGTGCTTTGGGAGTGGTCAACTCAGCTCGTTCTGAACGACTGACTGCCTTGCTAGCCAACCATTACCTCATTCTTCAGCCCTCAGTCAGGGAGTTACGAGCTTCGGTGGCAGACTTCCAGATCGCCGCCGAACGGGTATTTGCAGGTTCTACACCTGACACCACGACGGTCACCGCCGCCGTCGCCGACTCCACTGCGTCGGACCGGTCATACATAACCCTTCAGCGGCTTCTTGCGTTGCCGGGAAATACCGACCTCGCTCCGCACCTGACCAAACAGATGGCGGCGTACGTTGCGGCGCGCTCGAGCTTGGGAGCCTTTCTCGCCGGTGAGGCGGCAACGCCGCAACTCGCCCATCTTGCCTCGATCGAACGGATCGCCGATACAAATCTGGACACCGCATTGGGGTCCCTGCAGGGGATAGTAACCGACCGTCTGCTGCAGACGGCCGATCAAGCTGAGAGCGCGGCGAACACTGCTCGGGCCGATCTTCTGTGGTGCCTAGCGATCGGAGTCACTTTCGCCGCTGCAGTCACCATCCTTCTAACTCGAAAAGCCGTCATGACCGAACACGAATTCGATCACCGGGATGCGCTCCAAGCAAGCGTAACAAGGCGGAACGAGTTCGAGGCTCAACTCCAACGGGCCCTCGAAATGTCGCGGACTGAACCACCAATCTTCGGCTTGGTGTCGGAGGCATTGGACAATGCGGCTCCCCACATGCACTCCGAATTGCTCCTTGCCGATTCCAGCAAGGCTCATTTCCGCCAAGTCCTAGTAGGTCCGGCCGAACCAGAGGCCACTGGATGCGGCGTGATTTCTCCTGATGACTGTCCTGCTGCCTCCCGTGGGCAAACGATGGTGTTCCCTTCGAGTACCGCTCTTGACGCCTGTCCAAACCTCCGTGGGCGAGAGTGCTCGGCGCTGTGCGTTCCCGTTAGCATCAGCGGGAGCTCGGTTGGTGTTTTCCATGTGACTGCAGTCGATGGATCCCCGCCGCCAGACTCTGTACGCTCCGACGTAGAAGTCGTGGCCAGAAGAGCATCTGAGCGGCTGGCAATGCTTCGCGCCTTCGAGTTGTCACAGACGCAGGCCAACAGCGACTCTCTCACCGGACTCATGACCCGACGCGGTCTGGAGCATGGGGTCCGGGCGCTTCAGCAAGATGGCGTGCCGTATGCCTTGGCATACGGCGACTTGGATCATTTCAAGCAGCTCAACGATGTCTTCGGCCACGACGCCGGCGACCGAGCACTTCGGACCTTTTCCCAGGTTCTACGGGACTCGCTCCGGCCCGCCGATATCCCATGCCGCTACGGCGGAGAGGAGTTCGTCATCATCCTCCCGTCGTGCCCAGCATCCGAAGCGGTTGATGTGCTCGAACGTGTGCGGAAGGGCATCGCGAGCCGTCTCGCGGCAGCCCAACTGCCTACATTTACAGTGAGCTTCGGGCTCGCATCGTCAGAGCAAGCCGAAGGGTTCGAAGAGCTGGTCATGTTGGCTGACGATGCTCTCCTTCGTGCCAAAGCCGGCGGCCGAGATCAAATTGTTGTTGCTGCCAGGGCCGACCATATGTCCCATGATGACCTGGACAGAAAGCGGCTCCTTACAACGACTGAACCGACCGGATCACACGATGACCCGTGGCACGCTGTCGTTGCCTGAAGTCCTCTGATGATGGTGGGCTCGCCCACTTGAGGCTTAAGTGGAGAGAGCGGTTCCGCCTTGCTCCCGAGTGTCTTACGCACCTGTCGACCGTCGACCGGTACCGGTAACGCCAGATTCCAGAACCTGATGCTGTCTCGCTTAGACTTCCGGTGCCGTATGTCGACACCTTGTCTCCCACTTGCCTTGCCATGGTGCTTGCCTCCCTCGAGCGTTGGCGCTAACCAGGGGTGGCGGGATTGAGACACGATTGAGACACAACGGGGTAGCCCGGAGGAAAAAGTGGCCTCTGAACTGCTAGGAGAGGTGCGAGAGCGGCCGAATCGGACTCACTGCTAATGCGATTCGGTAGCGCGAAGCGGACTACGTCAGACGGCAAAAGTCGAGGCTAGGCGGCATTTCCGAAAATGGGCTGGAGCAGCCGTGCCTGCAAAAGAGCGGAAACATTAGGGCGGAAATAGGGCGAATCGGACTCATTGCCCGTAAGTCCAATTCGCTCAACAGTCCGCAACGCCCAAATCCGGGGACGCTCGCGTGAACGAGCTACCACGAGGTTGTACACGGCCATGGGTCTCCACGACACGGTCCGAGAGGGACTCGCCGGGCGAGCGCTTGATTTTGAGGAACAGGGTTTGGGGGCTTCGGCTGCGTGGACAGCGGGCAGTATCGAGTCCCAGCGGATCATTGGGAGAAGGCCGAGCCTGGCGAGGATCCCGAAACGATTGCCGTCCGCACCGAGTGCCGTGCTGCCGCGCTGCGGCTCCGTGATGAACTTCGCCACGCCCGGCGGGAACTCGTCAGGGGGCTCGAGCGTGCCGAACCCGATGGTGTCTCGGCGCGGGTTGAGTGCGAGCGTCAGGCAACATTGCGGCGAATAGGTCCTTCGACAGTCTCCAGCGGCCTCACGGTACGCCGGGAGGTTATGCCTTGAGGCGCCGACCCACCTGGTCATACCTTCCGGAGAGCGGCTTCGACCAGCGTCGCCGGTGGCACCGAGTCAACCCCCACCCTGAGCCCGAGGAGCTCCTAGTGGCCTACCAGTAGTGATGCCTGGCCGGCCAGGGCACATATCGAGCGCAATCAGGTCGTGACTCAGGGTCACCTCGAGCTTTGCGACATCAGGTAGCCTCGCTGCCTTGCACCCCAATTTCAATTGCACTTCTAGCACGACCGCGCACCTCGGGTAGCGGGCTGACGTCGAGGGATCGAGCGTCAAGTCGCGCCGCTACTCCTCGTGACGATTCCGGTCGGCGAGTGTTACCCGCCCATCTCGCTGGTGACGCGGATGGCTTTGGCGAGCTGTACCCGGGACCTGACTCCGAGCTTCTGGAAGACCTTCCTCAGGTGGTAGTCCACGGTGTGCGGGCTAATGAAGAGTTGTGAGGCAATCTCTCCGTTGGTTAGTCCGTCCGCACCGAGTCGAGTGATCTGGAGCTCTCGAACCGTGAGGTTCGAGGCCGACTCCACGCGCCGCGTCCTCGCCCGCTCACCGGTGGCCGCAAGTTCCACTCTGGCGCGCTCCGCGAAAGCTCTCGCTCCCATCGAGTCGAACATGTCGTGAGCCTTCCGCAGTTCCACCCGCGCGTCCATGCGGCGCTTCTTGCGCCGAAGCCACTCGCCATAGAGAAGGTGTGTGCGGGCCAGCTCAGATCGCCAGGGCGACTTCCC
>JBEKIU010000020.1:0-48300 GCA_050011635.1 Acidimicrobiales bacterium | reverse complement strand
GGGTTGCGGATCCTGGCCAAGGAGCAGGGTGTGGACCTCTTGTACGAGGCCGCAGTGGCCGGAGCCATCCCGCTGGTGCGCGCCCTGCGCGAGTCGCTGACCGGTGAGCGCATCCACCGGGTCATGGGCATCGTCAACGGGACGACCAACTTCATCCTCACCAAGATGGGCGAGCAGGGCACCGACTACGAGGACGCGCTGGCCGAGGCCCAGGCCCTCGGTTTGGCCGAGCGCGACCCGACTGCCGACGTGGAGGGTTTCGATGCCGCGGCCAAGGCGGCCATCCTGGCCGGCGTGGCCTTCGGGTACGACGTGGCCGGTGCCGACGTCATGCGTGAGGGTATCAGCGGTGTCCGGACTGTCGATGTCGAGTTCGCCGACCGGTCCGGCTACGTGGTCAAGCTTCTGGCCATCGTGGAGCGGACCGGTGACGACGCGGTGTCGGTACGGGTTCATCCCGCCATGGTGCCGAAGACGCACCCACTGGCCGGGGTCCGTGACGCGTTCAACGCCGTGTTCATCGAAGGAGAGGCGGCCGGCGAGCTGATGCTCTACGGCCTGGGGGCTGGAGGACTACCCACCGCCAGCGCCGTCGTCGGCGATCTCATCGACGCGACCAGAAATCTGTTGGCCGGCACGACCGCTCCCTCGCCCGATCGGACGCCGGCCCGGCTCCTTCCCGAGTCCGAGCTGCGGACGCAGTACTACGTGAGCCTCGACGTCACCGACCGTCCCGGTGTGCTCGCCGCGGTCACCAAGGTCTTCGGCGACAATCACGTGTCCATCCGGTCGATGGAACAAGAGGGTCATGCCGGTGAGGCCCGGCTCATGTTCATGACCCATTCGGCGTGTGAAGGCGACGTCCGCTCCACACTCGACGCTCTGGGCGAGCTCGACACGGTCGGGCAGCTCGGTGGCGTGATGCGAATCGTGGGGGCCGACGGATGACGGGGACATCCGGAGCCGTGGCGTGGCGAGGCGTGATCGAGGAGTACCGGCAGTTCCTTCCGGTGACGGAGGCCACGCCGGTCGTCACCCTGCTCGAGGGGGGAACGCCGCTCCTTCCCGCTCCGCGCCTGTCGGCCCGGGTGGGAGCCAGGGTCTTGTTGAAGGTGGAGGGAGCCAACCCGACCGGATCGTTCAAGGACCGGGGGATGACGGTGGCCATCTCCAAGGCCGCCGAAGAAGGGGCGAAGGCGGTCGTCTGCGCGTCGACCGGCAACACGTCGGCGTCAGCCGCGGCTTTTGCCGCGAGGGCGGGTCTGACCTGTGCCGTGCTCATCCCCGAGGGCCATATCGCCTTGGGCAAGCTGGCCCAGGCGTTGATCCACGGCGCCCGTGTCCTTCAGGTCAGAGGCAACTTCGACCAGTCACTGGCTATCGTGCGCGAGCTGGGTGAGCGGGCGCCGGTCACGGTGGTCAACTCGGTGAATCCGTACCGGATCGAGGGACAGAAATCCGGCGCCTTCGAGATCGTCGACGAGCTGGGCGATGCCCCCCACGTGCACTGCATACCCGTCGGCAACGCAGGGAACATCACCGCGTACTGGAAGGGTTACCTCGAGTTCAAGGAGGCTGGTCGTTCCACCCGTCTCCCGCGCATGCTCGGCTTTCAAGCCGCCGGAGCCGCTCCCATCGTGGAAGGGCATCCGATCGAGCACCCCGAGACGGTTGCCACCGCCATCCGGATCGGGAATCCTGCCAGCTGGTACGGAGCTTCGTCGGCGGCCTCCGAATCCGGTGGTGGAATTGCTGCGGTCACCGACGAGGAGATCCTGGCCGCTTACCGGTTTCTCGCTGCCGAGGAGTCCGTGTTCTGTGAGCCGGCGTCGGCGGCGTCGGTGGCCGGCCTCTTGAAGACGGGCGTGCCCGACGGTGCCGGCTCGGGAGTCACCGTTGTGTGCGTGCTCACCGGCCACGGACTGAAGGATCCGGATATCGCCATCAGCCAGATCTCCGTGCCGACGGTGGTTGACGCAGACCTCGGCGCCGTGCTCGACGAGCTGGCCCTGTAGCCCAGCGTCGCACCCGGAGCCTCCCGTATCCCTCTCATGGCCTTTCCCCATCACCTGCCACACGCCTGCTCGGTTGCCCGAAGGACGAAGATGACGTGCTCCGATTGGAGCATTGTTGCCGGAGTGCTCCCGTCCCTGTAGTATGAGTGCACCTTCGCTTTCCACAATTTGCCCCTTCGGGCTTGTGGGCGGGGCCTTCTGGCTCGCTTCGCTTGACGCGGCCAGCCCGTAAACGGCGTCGGGGGGAGTGGCAGGCGAGAGTCGATCTCGAATCATGCGATTCCCCACCCCTGAATCCTGGCAGTGGAACCAATCCACCTGCCAACGAGGACATTCGAAACGAGGATGCCGATGACTGCCGACCAGCAGCTCGAGCGCTCGGTGTTGGAGGGCAAGGAGCGAGAAGAGCTCCACGCCATCGCCCAGGCACTGTCCGTGAAGACCAACACCCGAACGAAAAAAGCAGACATGATCGATGGCATACTCAAGGCCACCGGCGTCTCGGTTGATGGCAGCACAGCCAACGGCGATGCCAGCACAGCCAACGGCGATGCCAGCTCAGCCAACGGCGACAGCAGTGCTGCCAACGGCAGTGCGGCGTCGAGCAATGGAGATGCGACGGGTCGGTCTTCGCAAGGCGGTCGCCGCCGGGGCACGGCAAACCGTGCCGCTGCGACCTCGTCAGCCAGCCGAGGCGGATCCACGGAACAGGAGGCGTCTTCTGACAGCGGCCGGCAGCCGGCGGCGCACTCCTTCGGCCCTGCAGACGATGCCGACCAACTGGCCGGGCCTGTCGATCTCGAAGACGAGTTCATCGATCTGAGCGCCGGAGACAGGGGTGGGGAGCAGAGCCAGGCAATCAGCCAACAGGCGGAACAGGGCTCCGCGGGTCAGGACGACGCGCAGACCAATGCAGGCGGTCAGCCGGGTGGCGACGGCGGTCGTCAGGGCAATCAACCTGGTGTCGGCGGGCAGGGCAACAACCGCAACCAGAACAACCGCAACCAGAACAATCGCAACCAGAACAATCAGAACAACCAGAGCAATCGGAACAACCGCAACAGCCAAGGTGGCGGCAACGACGACATGGGCAATCGTCGCAGCAATCGCCGTCGCCGCGGGCGAGACCGACAGGGTGGGGGCGCAGAAGGCGACCTCCAAGGGGCCGGCGGCAATCAGGATCAGCAGTACCAAGGTGAGCTCATCCCGGTCCGCGGGCTTCTCGATCTGCGTGACGAGGGCTACGGATTCCTCCGGTGCGAGGGATATCTTCCCTCGACGAAGGACGTGTACGTCTCGATCAGCCAAGCTCGTCGATTCGCCCTTCGCAAGGGCGACAGCATCGAGGGCTTCTGCCGGCCGGCGGGCAGCACCGAGAAGTACCCCGCCCTCCTGCAGATCGACACCGTCTCGTCGCTCGATCCGGAGGCGGCCCGCAGCCGTCCGCGATTCGAGGACCTGACGCCGCTGTTCCCCGACGAGAGGTTGCACCTCGAGACGCCCGGGGACAAGGAGAACCTGACCGCCCGCATCGTCGATCTCCTGTCTCCCATCGGCAAGGGCCAGCGCGGACTCATCGTCTCTCCGCCCAAGGCCGGGAAGACCACCGTGATGAAGCACATCGCTCATTCGATCGAGGCGAACAACCCGGACGTGCATCTGATGGTGCTGTTGGTGGACGAACGCCCCGAGGAAGTGACCGATATGCGTCGCTCGGTGAAGGGTGAAGTCGTTGCCTCCACGTTCGACCGGCCCTCCGAAGAGCACACCGCGGTGGCCGAGTTGGCCATCGAGCGGGCCAAGCGCCTCGTCGAGTCCGGTCGGGACGTCGTCATCATCCTCGACGGGATCACCCGGTTGGCACGTGCCTACAACCTGGCCCAGCCGGCGACCGGACGCATCATGTCCGGCGGTGTCGACTCTGGCGCCCTCTATCCCCCGAAACGGTTCTTCGGTGCGGCGCGGAACATCGAGGAGGGCGGATCGCTCACCATCCTGGCGACGGCTCTGGTCGAGACGGGATCGAAGATGGACGAGGTCATCTTCGAGGAGTTCAAAGGCACCGGCAACATGGAGCTTCGCCTGGACCGTCGCTTGGCCGAACGGAGGCTCTACCCGTCGATCGACGTCAACGCCAGCTCGACTCGTCATGAGGAGCTGCTGTTCGACCGGTCTCAGCTCCAACAGGTGTGGAAGCTCCGCCGGGTGCTCAACGCCCTGGCCAACGAGGGCAGCGCGGCGGCCGGCCTCGAGTTGCTCATGGACAAGATCCGTACCACCAAGAGCAACGACGAGTTCCTGGCCGAGATCGCCAAGGGTCCGGCTACCTGACGAACGGACCTGTCGCCACCTCCGGTACACTCTTTCCGTCGCGGAATGATGCCGTCCGACATCTTGTTCCGCCTCTACAGGAGACTCCAATGAAGACTGACATCCACCCTTCGTACGTCGAATCATCCGTGCGTTGTTCCTGCGGGAATACCTTCACGACCCGCTCGACCAAGTCGGAAATCCACCTGGAGCTCTGCAACGAGTGCCATCCGTTCTTTACCGGCAAGCAGAAGCTCGTCGACTCCGGCGGCCGGGTCGAGCGCTTCCAACGGCGCTACGCGAAGACCGGCTCACGCAAGAAGTCTTCCGCCCCGCCTGCGTCCTGATCTGACCACCACCGACCAGATCACCACCGGGGCCCTTCCCCGTACCGGCGCGGCCATGGCCGAGGGGCGGGCTGCCCGTGGCGCAGTTGGCGCTACCCTTGGCCCGTGTTGCACGACCGCTTCAACGATCGCCTGAAGGAGCTCGAGCGGGAGTACGAGTCGGTCCTGGCCGAGCTCAATGATCCGAACCTCTCGTCGGATCCCAACCACCTGCGGGACGTCTCGAGGCGCCACCGGGAGCTCGAGGAGGTGGTGGGCTGCTGGCACCGCCTGCAGGCTGCCGAGTCCGACCTCGAGGCGGCCCGGGAGATGTTCAACGACGCACCGGGTGATCAACGAGAGCTGGCCCAGGCCGAGGTGACCCAGGCCGAGGCGGATGTCTCCCGGCTGGGGGAGGAGCTCCGTCTGCTCCTCGTACCACGTGACCCCAACGCCGGCCGAAATGTGATCATGGAGATCCGCGGCGCTGAGGGAGGCGAGGAGGCCAACATCTTCGCCAAGGATCTGTACGAGATGTACTCCCGCTACGCCGCGGCCAAGGGTTGGAAGGTCGAGGTCCTCTCGTCCAGCCCTTCCGACCGGGACGGGTTGAACGAGATCACCTTCGTGGTCAAGGGCGAGGATGCCTGGCAGCGGCTCGAGCACGAAGGCGGCCCTCACCGGGTCCAGCGGGTTCCGGTGACCGAGTCGCAGGGCCGTATCCACACCTCGTCGGCGGCGGTGGCCGTCCTGCCGGAGGCCGAGGAGGTCGACGTGGCCATCGACCCCAACGACCTCAAGATCGATGTGTACCGCTCGACGGGTCCGGGTGGTCAGTCCGTGAACACCACCGACTCGGCCGTACGTATCACCCACCTTCCCACCGGCCTGGTTGTGGCCATGCAGGACGAGAAGAGCCAGATCCAGAACCGGGCCAAAGCCATGATCGTCCTTCGGTCGCGACTCTTGAAAGCGGAACAGGATCGTCAGTCGGCTGAACTGTCACAACAGCGGCGCAACCAGGTTGGTGGCGGCGGTCGGTCGGAGAAGATACGAACCTACAACTACAAGGACAACAGGGTCACCGACCATCGGATCAAGCTGACCCTCCACAAGCTCGACCGCATCCTGATGGGTGACCTCGACGAGCTGACCGGCGCCCTCATGGCCGACAAGCGCTACCGCCAGCTGGGAGAAGACTGAGGGTATGGGGCGGTGGCGCTGGAGGGTGGCGAGCCGGGGGAGGGAGCGCCAGTCAGATGACGCCTGAGGCCGAGTCACGTTCACAACTGGTGGAATCCATCGCCGTGCAACTGGGATCGAGGCAGGAGGCGACGTGGATCGTCGATCACGCCGGTCCCGAGCTCGCCCAAGCCATGGCCGACCGGAGGGGGGCGGGTGAGCCCCTCCAGTATGTGCTCGGTTCCTGGCCGTTCCGTACCGTCGAGCTCCATGTCGATCCGAGAGTCCTCATCCCCCGTCCCGAGACCGAGTACATGGTGGGAGTGGCGTTGGGGGAGCTGGAGCGGTCCTGTGGTGGGTCCGAGATCGGTGAGCTGGCGACCGGAGTGCGAACGACGGGGCCGGGGTCGGGCGCCCGTCGGATCGCCGTGGACCTCGGTACCGGTTCGGGAGCGATCGCACTCTCGCTGGCCGTCGAGGGTCGGACCAGCTGCCCGAACCTCGACGTCTGGGCGACCGACGCCTCGACCGACGCATTGGCCGTCGCCCGTGCGAACCTCGAATCCCTCGAGCGTATCGATCCGGAGGCCGCCGGGCGGGTTCGGTTGGCACACGGCTCGTGGTTCGATGCGCTCCCCTCCGAACTGGTCGGACGGGTGGATCTCCTGGTGTCCAATCCCCCATACGTGACCGAGTCGGAGTACCCCGATCTCGACCTGTCGGTGCGGGGGTGGGAGCCCCGTGAGGCGCTGGTGGCGGCAAGGGGTGCGCACGGGGTCGAGGGCATGGCCGCCATCGAGGCGATCGTCTGCGGTGCCCCGGGATGGCTGGCGCCCTCCGGTGCCGTCGTGATCGAGATCGCTCCCTTGTTGGCCGGTGCATCCGTCGCTGCGGCCCGGCAGGCGGGCTTCGGCCATGTCGTCACCGAGCGAGATCTCGCCGGGAGACGTCGAATCCTCGTGGCGAAGCGGTGACAGCGGTATCGATCGAGCGGGGGTCGGAACCCGGCGGACTTGCTGTCGCCGCCGAGGCTCTGGCCAGTGGATCGGTGGTCGCCGTACCGACCGACACCGTGTACGGACTTGCCGTCGTTCCATCCGTGCCCGGGACGGTGGAGCGGCTCTTCTCACTCAAGGGGCGGCCGAAGGACGTCGCCATACCGGTGTTGGTCGCCACCTGGCACGACGTGGGCGAGGTCGCCGGCCAGTTGGAAGGCGACGCCGAGCTGTTGGCCGTGCGGTACTGGCCCGGGCCACTGACCCTGGTGGTCCCCCGGGCCGACGGGTACTCCGTCGACTTGGGCGGACCCGCGGAGGCCCGGAGGACCGTCGGCCTGAGATGGCCGGATCATCCCGTTGTGGGACGCCTGTGCCGGGAGCTGGGCCCGTTGGCCGTCACCAGCGCCAACCTCCACGGTTCCCCACCGGCATCCACCGCCGGCGAGGTCGCCGCGGCGTTCTCGGGCCTCGACGGGCTGGGAGTCGTCCTCGACGGCGGCAGGTGCGACGGCCGACCCTCGACCGTTGTCGAGTGCCGCGGGCCGGCTACCAGGTGCCTCCGGGAGGGGACCATCCTGTGGGACGAGATCGTCAAGCTGACCGTTGGCGGACCTTCTCCCGACGGCTCCTGATGACGGCGGGAGGTCCCTCCCGCTCTGGCCTCCCTGCCGCTTGCAGCGCGGAGGGAGATGTCCTGGCCCGAGGTCCGCGGCGGGCCCATCGGTGGCGGTCACCCCCTGTCCGCTACCATTCGGTCTTCGAGGGCATCGAACACTGGGGGTTGGCATTGGTGTTTTCACGCATCGTCGTCGGCACCGACGGCTCGGAGACGGCGAGTGAGGCGGTTGCGCTGGCCGTTCAGATCGCCAGGCAGAACAGCGCACGGCTCCACCTCGTGGTGGGCGTTCATTCGTCCGCCGCAGTTGCCGTGCCCTCTGGCGGCGCCAGCTTCTCGGATCCGGCGGGAGGTCCCGTTCTGAGGAAAGCCGCAGCGAGCGTGCTCGAAGCCATGGCCGAGGCGGTCGAGGGCCTCGATGTGGAGATCCATACCGATGTCGGAAATCCTGCCGACGTCATCGTCCGGGTGGCGGACGAGGTCGGAGCCGACCTCATCGTCGTCGGCAGTAAGGGAATGCAGGGGAAGCGAAGGATCCTGGGCTCGGTCCCGAATCGCGTGGCCCACAAGGCCGGGTGCCACGTACTGGTGGCAAAGACGACCTGACGTGTGCCGGAATCTCCAAATCTCGGGAGCAGGCCGCAGGGTCGCCTCGGAAGCAGGCCGCAGGGCTGTCGGCCGGGGTGGGGTTGACTGTCCCCCCCCGGACGGGGGACACTGGTGGGGTCATGGAAGCCCGATTCGCCGCCCGAAGCACGGTAAGCATTATTGAGTAGGCACATGCCCACCGGTATGTGCCTCCTGACCGTCCACTTGGTGGGCGGTTTTTCAATTGCGGGACGAACCGACCATCCGGTCGAGAAGTGCGGAGAAGCGGGATGACACCGAAACGAAGAAACAGCAGAGGGAATTGAGAACTGTGAGCACGCACAAGATCGGCATCATCGGTGGGGACGGGATCGGTCCCGAGGTGGTGGCAGAGGCGCTCAAGGTAGTCGATGCGGCCGGGATCTCACTGGAGACGATCGAGTACGACCTTGGAGCAGATCGGTACATCCGCACGGGCGAGATCCTTCCCGACCCGGTCCTCGCGGAACTGCGCCAACAGGACGCCATTCTCCTCGGAGCCGTCGGCCCACCGGTGGGTTCCTCCGCAGTCCCCCCGGGCGCCCTCGAGCGCGGCCTCCTGCTGCGCCTCCGCTTCGAACTGGACCTCTACATAAACATGAGGCCGTTCAACGGGGTTCCCGGCTCGCTGGCGCCCGACTGTGATTTTGTCGTCATCCGTGAGAATACCGAGGGGACCTATGCCGGTGAAGGCGGTTTCCTCAGGCGTGGGACGCCGTTCGAGGTGGCGACTCAGGGATCGGTGAACACTCGTCATGGCGTGGAGCGGTGCGCCAGATTCGCATTCGCACTGGCATCGGACCGTCCCCGTGGGCGCCTGACGCTGGTGCACAAGACCAACGTGCTCACATTTGCCGGGGATCTGTGGCAACGCACGGTCGACGAGGTGTCGAGCGACTATCCGAACGTCGAGCAGGACTACAACCATGTCGACGCCACCTGTATCTACCTGGTGGAGGATGCGTCCCGGTACGATGTGATCGTCACCGACAACCTGTTCGGCGACATCATCACCGATCTCGCCGGTGCCGTTGCCGGTGGTATCGGGTATGCGGCATCTGCGAACCTCAACCCCGACCGCACCGGGCCTTCGCTCTTCGAACCGGTGCATGGGGCGGCTCACGACATCGCTGGTACCGGTCGGGCAAATCCGGCGGCTGCCATCCGGTCGGCAGCCCTCATGCTCGATCACCTCGGCGAATCATCGGCCGGCCAGAAGATAACCATGGCAGTATCCGACTTCATCGCATCTCAATCCGATCCGACCCTCTCGACCGCCGCAATCGGCGACGCCATCGCAGAAAGGCTGTAACCCATGCCGTTGACCCCCACTGACAAGATCTGGATGGACGGCGAACTGGTCGACTGGGCCGATGCCAAGGTGCACGTCCTCACCCACACCATGCACTACGGCTCGGGAGTCTTCGAGGGCATTCGCGCCTACCCAACGTCGCGGGGGGTGGCGGTGTTCCGTCTGCGCGAGCACATCGAGCGGCTCTTCCTGTCTGCCAAGATCTTCATGATCGACGTTCCGTACTCGCCGGACGACATCATGGACGCCACCCGGACCGTGGTCCGGGTGAACGGACTCGACGACGGCTGCTACATCCGTCCCCTCATCTATTTGGGATACGGAGAAATGGGATTGAACCCCATCCCGTGTCCGGTCAATGTGTCGATCGCCGCCTGGCCCTGGGGCACCTACCTCGGAGACGACGGTATCGCCAACGGTGTGTCGGTGAAGATCAGTTCGTGGCGCCGCCACGACCCCAACGCGGTGCCCACCGCGGCCAAGGGCACCGGCATGTACGTCAATTCCTCATTGGCCAAGGTGGAGGCGCTGAAGGCCGGCTACGACGAGGCGATCCTGCTGGCCCCGGACGGCAAGGTCAGCGAGTGCACGGGGGAGAACATCTTCATCGTCCGGAGAGGACGACTGATCACCCCACCGGCTTCCGATTCGGGGGCCCTCGAGGGCATCACCCAGCAGGCGGTCGAGACGATCGCACGCGACCTCGGGTACGCCGTGTCCTATGAACCGATCATCCGCACCGACCTCTATACCGCCGACGAGGCGTTCCTGACCGGTACCGCCGCCGAGATGGTCCCGATCCGGGCCGTCGATGATCGTCAGGTGGGCGACGGTGAGCCGGGGCCGATCACAAAGAAGATTCAACAGACGTTCTTCGCCGCACTCCACGGTGAAGTGGATCAGTACAAGGACTGGTTGGACTATGTCGAATGACGGCCCCAGTCTCAACGACGACTCGTTCAAGGGAGGTCGGGTGCAGCCCGGCCGGGCCCATTCGCACAGCGGCGGCCCGGTCCACCGTCATGCGCAGACACCCGGTCAGCACGCCCATGCCGAAGGTAGACAAGGGCGCCTCGCGACCAAGGGCGGTCACGACGTCGATCTTCCTGCCTTCCCCTCCGCGGTCGATGTTTTCGACACCACGCTCCGGGACGGCTCCCAGCAAGAAGGGCTCTCCCTGACGGTAGACGACAAGCTGCGGGTTGCGGAGCAACTCGACCACCTCGGCGTCACGTTCATCGAGGGCGGATGGCCGGGCGCCAATCCGAAAGATGAGGAGTTTTTTGCACGGGCACCGACCGAGCTCACGCTGTCCACCTCGACCTTGGTCGCGTTCGGCTCCACCCGACGGGCAGGAGTCAGAGCGGAGGACGATGAGACACTTCGACATCTGGTGAAGGCCCAGACGGAGGCGGTCTGCATCGTTGCCAAAGCGTCGGAGATGCATGTCGTCGATGCTCTTCGGACAACCCTCGACGAGGCAGTGGCCATGGTGGCCGATTCGGTGGAGTTCCTTCGTGCCAATGACCTGAGGGTCTTTCTCGATGCGGAGCACTTCTTCGACGGATTCAAAGCCAACCCCGACTTCACGAGTCGGATCCTCCGCTCCGCCGAGGAGGCCGGAGCTGAGACCCTTGTGCTCTGTGACACGAACGGAGGCAGCCTGCCCCACGAGATCGAACGGATCGTCGCCGATGTGGTGGCTCGATTCGAGTCCCAGGTTGGGGTTCACTTCCACAACGACAGTGGTTGCGCGGTGGCCAATTCGCTGGTTGCCGTGGGCGAGGGCGCCACGCACGTCCAAGGATGTGTGAACGGGTATGGGGAGCGGGCAGGCAACACCGATCTGTCGGCTGCCATACCCGACCTCAGCCTCAAGCTGGGGGTCGGCACCATCCCGTCAGAGCGATTGGAGCTCCTCACTCCCGTCTCCCACCACATCTCGGAATTGGTGAACATCGCGCCGAATCCTCAACAGCCCTACGTGGGCGCCTCCGTGTTCGCCCACAAGGCCGGATTGCACACGTCGGCCATTGCCCGTCGAGCGGATGCCTACGAGCACGTCTCGCCTGAACTGGTGGGGAATGGAACGCGGTTCGTCGTGTCCGAGCTGGCCGGTCGTTCCACGCTGGCCATGAAGGCGACCGAATTGGGCCTCGAGCTCGATTCTCAGGCCATGGCCTCCGTCCTCGACTCCCTCAAACGTCTGGAGTACGAGGGCTACCACTTCGAGGTGGCGGATGGATCGCTCGAACTGCTCCTCCGAAACTCCACCGGGTGGGAGCAGTCCTTCTTCGATCTGCAGTCGTACCGGGTCATTGCCGACCACACCGACGGGCAGTCCACAGAAGCGACGGTCAAGATCATGGTGGGCGACGAGCGAATCGTCGCCACCGCGGAAGGGAACGGTCCGGTGAACGCACTCGACGGAGCGGTGCGAAAGGCGATCGGCCCCCATTTTCCTGCCCTGGCCGGGGTGCATCTTGTCGACTACCGGGTGCGGGTCCTCGATTCGGCCAGAGGGACCGGATCGGTCACCAGGGTCCTCATCGACTCGACGGACGGGGACCGGACATGGACAACCATCGGAGTCTCGGAGAACATCATTGCCGCGTCATGGCAGGCCCTGTCCGATTCCATCGTCTACGGTCTGCTCCATGCAGGGGCGTCTGCGGACGCTCCGGCCAGCGATTGAACCCCCACCGTCCATCAGGAGTCTCAGCGTGACCCAACCGAGTTTCGTACCCATCGTGGAGGCCGACCAGGTGCGTCCCGCCTACCACCTCCAGGTGCCGAACATCTGGACCCAGTCGCGACCTTCGGAGCTCCGTGGTGCCTCCCAGCCGTCCGGGGTCCAACTCGGAAGTCCAGGTCCGGACCAGGGATTCGCCCTCAAGCTGGCGCGGAGATTCGAGGACCGGCTGATGGTCGTCGGAGGCGAGTCCGTCGAAGACGCCATTGCCGGGTGTACCTCGGTGGCCATGCGACGGTGCGCCCGATTCGGACGAGCTCCGGCGGTCTATGACGTCTCTTTCGGGTTCACGCTGTGGGGATTCATCGGGGGTGCCCCGGACGACCTGGTGGAAGCTCGCGGACCGCTCTTCCGGTCAGCCGCTCACCACTACCAGTCCCAGCGCGCAATTGCCGACAGTGTGAACGAGGAGGCGCTCCGGCTGACTCCCGAAGCCGTGGCGGAGCGGCTCGGTCAGTGGAGGACGATGATCACGCTGCCCGATCCCGGCTGAGTCGAGGTCACCCACAGACGGCGGTACCTCGGATCTGCGGCTGCTCAGCGACCCTTTCGCCACTTTCGCTTGGCCGGTGCCGCGAAGGTGGTTCCGGCAGTGCCTGCCGCAACGGGCGTCCTCCCCCCGGCACCGACGGTCCGGAACGATCCGCCGTTTGATCTGCCCGATGACGTGCTCGACGCCCTGGGCTCGTTGCGCTCGTCGTCGCCGTCGTACTTCACGGTGACGTTGTCAGCCAGATGTGACCCTTGCAGGGCTTTTTGGAACAGATCAGGAAATTGCCTTCCGCGGGGGACCGGGTTCTCCTCTGGGCCGGACCCTGGCCCCGTTGGATGCAATCGATGAGGCAGACCGTCCGCGGTCCCCTGTACCGACGAGGCCTGAGCCGCATCGTCCCGCGCCGGTGCCTGTACGAGGGACCCATCCGTGAACGGTGGACGCACATCAGGGTGATACCGCTCGCCGCTGCCGGCGGTCCTACGCTCAGGCCCCTCGGATTTATCACTCACAGAACCGCCTCCACTACTATGCGTGTTAATTATTGCAAATCTTAACCTGACGAATGGCAAATGTCAGGTGAAATATCCGTCCGCCGCCTGGAGGCGGGTTCCCTAATCATAGGAATTGGCCGATTTATCACTTGCAGCCGATAATTATCGCTTGCAGTCGATAATTAGGGGGAATTTCAGAATTCTTGAACCCGCATCGCTGTCGGCTCACCGGTGGTCCGGATACCGCTGAGTAGCTTGTGTGGATGGACGCGCCCAATTTCACGCTGACCGAGGCTCACCGCCAGTTCCGGGACACCCTTCGTAAATTCGCCGAGGATCGGGTCGCCCCCAACGCCGCCGAAGCGGATCGGGACGCCACCTATCCGCGGAAATCTTTTGACGCGTGCGTCGAGCTCGAGCTTCCCGCTCTGGGCATACCCGTCGAGTTCGGAGGGGCGGGGGCCGACATGGTGACCCAGGCGATCATGGCCGAGGAATTGGCCAGGGTCTGTGCATCGACGTCGCTGAACCTCATGATCTCCAAGCTCAGCATGCTGCCTGTGTTGAATTGGGGTTCCGAGGAGCTCAAGCGGAGGTACGTGCCCCGGGTGGCGTCAGGCGACACACAAGGTAGCTACTGCCTTTCAGAGGCAGATGCCGGAAGCGACGTCGCCGCCATGAGGACACGTGCCGTCCGCAACGGCGATCACTATCTTCTCAGCGGGACCAAGTATTGGATCACCAATGCGGGCATCTCGGACATCTACACGGTTTTCGCCGTCACCGACCCCTCGGCGGGGCGCCGGGGAATCAGCTGCTTCGTGGTCGAGGCCGACTGGGGTGTCGATGTTGCCCCTGGCGAGGACAAGATGGGGCTGCGCGGCAGCCCCACCGCGGCGGTCACCTTCGACGAGGTCAGCGTACCCGCCGCCAACCTGGTGGGCGAGGAGGGCATGGGGTTCACCATCGCTTTGCACACCCTCGATCGGAGTCGGCCCGGCATCGGTGCCCAGGCGGTGGGTATCGCACAAGGTGCCATCGACGTTGCCGCCGGGTACATGAAGGAGCGCAATGCGTTCGGGAAGCCGATCGCCGATCTTCAGGGCCTTCGCTTCATGTTGGCCGACATGGCCATGCGCACCGAGGCGGCCAGAACGATGGTGTACCGGGCCTGTTCTCTCATCGACGGAGGTGATCCCGAGGGCGAGCTCACCATGATGGGTGCCATGGCAAAGTGCTTCGCTTCCGATACTGCCATGTCCGTGACAACCGACGCGGTCCAACTTCTGGGTGGGTACGGATACGTCAAGGACTTCCCCGTCGAGCGGTTCATGCGGGATGCCAAGGTCACCCAGATCTACGAGGGCACCAACCAGATCCAACGGGTGGTGATCGCGAAGAAGCTGCTGGGGTAGGTCACCCCGTCAGAACGCAGACATCCAAACCGAGCATGCCCCACTCCACCCGAAGTTGATCCACGCTGTGCCATGGGGGAGGCTGGGTCGTGCCACTCGACCGACTTCCCATGCGGTTTGCCCGCACGGAAAGGTAGCGGCTTGATCGGCACGGAAGAAGCTCGGGTGCACTCACCCGCCCGGATCCCGTTCGTCCCCCTCCTCGCCGTCGAGGTGGTCATCGCCGTGGTCGCCCGGATCGCGTACACGCTCACGGTCGGACAGCACCTGGAACTGGGTCTCGACTCCATCGGCTACACGTTGCTCGGTGCCATGCTGGCCGGCGGCCACGGGTACTCGAATCCGAGCGTGTTCCTCACCCACGCCATCACGAGGCCAACTGCCAATTTCGTGCCCGGCTACCCGTTGTTCCTGGCTGGTCTCCTCAAACTGGGCATCACCACCCGCACCGGATTCCAACTGGCAGGCGCACTCTGTGGCGGTGTCACGGTCCTGCTGACCGGGCTCTTCGGAAAACGGATCTCCGGTCGAGCGAGTGTCGGTCTGATCGCCGCCGGCCTGGCGGTCGTGTCGGCGACCCTGATCGCCAGTGACGGATCGGTGATGTCGGAGGCAATCGCCGTCCCGCTCACGGTCGGGCTGTTGACGGCCGCAGCCTGGGCGGGGGGAAGCACCTCGCTGCCTCGGTGGGGACTTGTCGGGGTGCTCGCCGGCCTTCTGGTGCTGGTCCGCTCAGAGGATCTCCTCAACGCAGTGGTTCTGGCGCCCGTGGCGGTCCTTGTCGCGCCGGCGGTGAGCATGCGACGTCGTGCGATCCAGGCGGCGACCGTGCTCGTGGTGGCTGCCGCAGTCCTTGCTCCCTGGGTGATCCGAAACTACGAGACCTTCACGCCTCGCGTCCTCCTGTCATCAAACGACGGAAAGACCTTGGCCGGTGCCAATTGTGGGAGCACCTACAACGGGCCTCTGATCGGGTACTGGGAGTTTTCGTGCATCGGCCACGACGGCCTGGCCAATTCCGACGAAGCAGCGTATGACAAGGTGACGCGGGCCGAAGGGACCGAGTACCTTCGCTCACACCTCGGGCGACTGCCGCTGGTGGTCGGGGCCCGGGTCGCCCGTGCCTGGGGTCTGTTCGAGCCTCTGCAACAGGCGCGATTGGACGCCCTGCAGTCACGCAGCATCGGGTGGCAGCAGATCGCCTGGCCCGAGTCACTCCTGCTCCTGCTCATCGCCATCCCCGGCATGGTCCGCCTTCGAAGGGATCGATTTGCGTTGGTTCTCGTCGCCGGTCCTGTCGTCATTTCGACGCTCGTCGTGGCCAGCACGTTCGGGAATCCTCGCTACGTCGTGGCCGCTACTCCGTCACTGTGCGTCGGCGCCGCCCTGACGGTGGTCGCCCTGTCGGACCGCTTCGGAGCTCGGGGCAGGCATCGCCCGCCCGGGGGCGACGGGGACACCGACGGCCCCGCCGACACCCCAGAGTCTGCCCAGATCGGGGGGACAGCCAGTCCCTAATGGGGATGGACCGCAGATGGCCATGGCAGACGATCACAACACATCAGGATGGCCGACCAGCTCCAGACTCCGTCGCCAGAGCTCTCGACGGGCGGAGTCGTCGTAGGCCTGGGCATTGGCCTTTGCCTCCCGGGTCCGGTCGAAGAACTTGCCGGTCGTGGTGGCGAGGTCCTGGTCGCCGATCAGCCGGAGGGTGGCCGCCACGCCGGCCTCGAGGCTGTCGATGCTGTCCCCGACTTCCTTCAGCACCATCTTGGTGGGCATGTACGTCGCAGGATGCAGGCTGTTCACTGTGACCTGGTTGGCAGGGACCCGACTGGCCAGCTCGAAGCCAAACATGATCTCGCCGAGCTTGCTCTGCTCGTAGGCACGCACGCCACTGTAATTCTGCTCGAGCATGAGATCGCCGAAGTCGAGCGGTTGCTGACGGATGGACGCCACGTTGACGACCCGTGCCGGCGCAGAGCTCCGGAGCAGGGGCATCAGCTCAAGCGTGAGGAGGAACGTGGCCAGGTAGTTGACCGCGAAGCGCAGCTCGTAGCCATCAGCGCTCACCCGGCGGGTGCGGCCTTCAGGCTCTCCTGCACCGATGCCGGCGTTGTTGACGAGGACATCGAGCCGGTCAGTCGCCGCCTGTACGTCGCCGGCCATCCGACGCACCTGTTCCAGATCGGCCAGGTCGGCGAGGACGGTGGCCGGTCGCGGAACGTTACCGGCCTCGCTGATGCTGTCAGCCGTTCGGTCGAGCTTCTCAGGGCTACGCCCGTGGAGGATCAACGTGGCACCTTCAACCGAGAGCCGATGGGCGAGGGCGTAACCGAGGCCATCGGTGGCACCGGTGATGAGAATCGTTCGTGGCTCGGTCATCTGGGTGGCCCTTGCCTGGAGGTGGATGAAGTCGGATCAAGCATGCGGTGGTCCCGGGACGCGAGCGTCAACGGCTCGGGGTCGAGGTTGCAACACGTGGCCCAATGGTAGCGGGCCGAAAACGGGCCCCCGGGTACCGCTGGTGCCAGAGAGGACGGCCCAACGTCGTCCGGCGGCTGAGGAGTCGGCCTCCCTCGAGCGCGGACGCTAGGGCTCGATGACGGTCCACCCCCGGCGTCGAAGCTCGACGGCGAGCTGCTCGGCGGACAGATGGTCCAGCCCGGTCTCGACCGCCCGAGGTCCGGGCTCGACCGCCCGAGGTCCGGGTCGTGGGGCCACCCGAGGTCCGGGTCGTGGGACCGAAACCGGCGAGGCTCTGGCGAACTCGGCGTCCTGGAGCTGGTCGATGAACTCGCTCGCCTCGTCGCGAGAGAACCGACCACCTGCCTGTCGCTGGGTGAACCCCATTGGCCCGCGTGCGTCGCGGAAGTCGGAATGGCCAGCTTCCTTGAGAAGGTTCAGGAGCTCTTGAACCTGCCGTCCCGAAGCCGGTGGACCCGACTGCTGACCGAATGCCATGAGAAGCAGTCTTGCCGATGCGGTCAGCGGGCGGGTCTATGGGCGATCCCGACGATCGACTCCAGATCTTGGGCCTGGCCCGGGACTGCCCAGCGCCAGCCGAGCGGCTCGAGGGAACCTCTACTCGTAGATCATGACGCCGCGGATGTTCTTGCCTCCGAGCATGTCGGCATAACCCTGGTTGATCTCCTCGAGCTTGTAGTTCCTCGTGACCATCGTGTCCAGGTCGAGCTGGCCTTGATCGTAGAGGCGCAACAGGTGAGGAATGTCGTAACGCATGTTGGCCGAGCCGAAGATGGTTCCGACGATCTGCTTCTCCAGCAGTGTCACCCAGGTCAATGAAAGGGTGACATCGGTTTCGGCCATCGGGTGGATGTTGGTGACGACGACCCGTCCCCGCTTGGCTGCCAGCTGCATGATGGTCTCCATCAACCGGCCGTCGCCCACGCCCATGGTGCAGATGACCTTCTCCGCGTTCTTGCCCCACGTCACCTCGTTGACCAGTGGTATCGCCTCATCGATGCTGGCCGCGGTGTGGGTGGCGCCGAACTTGGTGGCCATCTCGAGCTTGAACGGGACCGGATCGATGGCGAAGATCCGTTCGGCACCTGCCAACCGGGCCCCTTGGATGGCGGAGGCGCCGAGGCCGCCGATGCCGAGAACGACGACATCGTCCCCTGGCTGGACGTCGGCGGCGTAGACCGCCGAACCCCATCCGGTGGTGACCCCGCAGCCGACGAGGCACGCCTTGTCCAGGGGATAGTGGTCGAGGATCTTGACACAGGAGGCCTGGTTCACGACGGTGTGCTTGGCGAACGTGCCGAGGCAGACCATGGTGTGCAGGTCTTCACCGCTCGATGAGTGGTGACGGTGGGTCCCGTCTGCCTGAGCCCCCATCATGAGCTGGGCACCGACATCGCAGAGGTTCGAGTGGCCACGCGCACACGATGGGCACTTGCCGCACGCCGGGACGAAGCCGAAGACCACATGATCCCCTGGGCTCAGACCCTCCACGCCCGGGCCGACCTCTTCCACCACACCGGCGCCCTCGTGGCCTCCGATGACCGGGTACATGCCCCCAAGATCACCGGTCCGGAGATGCTCGTCGCTGTGGCACATGCCCGATGCGGCGATTCTGACGAGCACCTCGCCCGTCTTGGGTGGGTCGAGCCTGATCGTCTCGACCTTCCAGTCGTCGCCGATAGCCCAGAGGATCGCTGCTTCCGTTTCCATGTTCACCTCATCTGGTTCGAGCCCCACGACTGCCGGCAGTATCGATCCCGTCAGGAGGGATACTGCACCTGCGGCGGCCTCGGGGCGGTTTGATCGTCCGTAGTCGTTCTTCTGATGCTTGCACACCCTCGGGAGAGGCGAAAGGGCGAGCGGTTCATCCCTGAGCCTGCTGTGCGACGTACTTCGCCGCACCGGAGAGGAAGCCTTCGACGTTACCCGCCTTCCCCGATGCCAGATCGGCGAAATACCCGGGCACATAGACCTGAACGGCGCCGCTGTCGAGGGCATCGAACACCCCGTTCACCAGTTCGCTGACCGGCACCGCCTCCACCGCGGTTATGACGGGGTCGTTGTCGGGCAGGGAGAAGAGCTCGGTGTCGACGAGCCCCGGGTAGACGACGAGGACCTTGACCCCCGCTTGCCACAGATCGACGGCCATCGACTCGCTGAAAGCTGTCACGGCGGCCTTGGATGCGTCGTAGGCGGACTCGCCGGGCGAGCTCAAGGTAGCGGCCACCGACGAGATGTTGATGATCCGCCCGCTGTGGCGCTCGAGCATGTGGGGAAGCAGGGCCAGTGTGAGCCGCACAGGGCTGAAGAAGTTGATGTTCATGACCGACTCGACGGTGGCAGGATCCAGCCGGCTGACATGCCGGCGCTTGGGGATGCCGGCGTTGTTCACCAGCACATCGACCCCTCCGAGCTCTTCGAGCGCGGCGGCAGCCAGAACATCGACCGCGGCCGGATCTGAAAGGTCGGTCACCCAGCTGCGTGATTCGGGGGAGTGCTGGCGACACCGCTCGAGCACTGCGTCCAACCGGTCCTGGCGCCGAGCGCAGATGCCGACGACAGCACCCCTTCGGGCGAATTCCTCCGCCAGTCCCGCTCCGATACCCGATGATGCGCCGGTCACCAACACCCGTTGGCCACTGAGATCGATCCCCATGTCCCCCCAAGGTCTCTGCTGCACGTACCGCCGACTGCATGTTAGGCAACAATCGACCCGGGCGCCGCCGAACCGGGGAACACCTGCCTAGGCCGGAAGGCCGACGGTCGCCGGGTCAGTGGGATTGGTGGACTGTGACGGTGAAGCCCGGGAACTGACCGGGGGTCGGCGTCGGAATCGAGATCTGGCCGCTCGCGCCGAACTGGTTCTTCAGTTGGAAGACGGTGTAGTACTGCACAACCGGCCAGAAGCGCTGGGGTGCGATGTCCGATCTCTGGCAGCCGTTGATCCCGAGCCTGCCCAATGCCGGGGTGACCAGGTGATGGGAGATGGCGTAGCTGATCAAACCGCCCCCCGCTCTGATCCCGACGCAGATGTCGGTGTAGGTATTGTGCCCCTCGCCCGAGATCTCGACGAGCGTCTTTGGACCCCGAAATGAATCGTAGGTTCGCTTGACCGAGGCTGGCGGGACCACCTGGTCACCCTCGGCCCCTATGAGCATGACCGGTTTGTCCGACGGGGTTCCCACGGGTGCCACCGGCGCCCAGCCGATGGCGGTTGCCACCACCGGGTTGCGCAGGGCATCGAAGGCCGTCTGACCTCCCGCCGAATGGCCGACTGCGGCCACCCGATGTGGGTCGGCGACACCGTCGAGGACAGACCCCGTCTGCGACGAGGCGTGCTCGACCGCAGTCAGCGACGACTGCATGATCGAAGAGTCCTGGGCGGCCGTCGGTTTGGTCTTCGTCCCCAGCACCTGGGCCGCCAGGCCTCGCTCGAGGTAGTCGGCGCTGACCACCACGTAGCCCCACGCAGCGATGCCGGTCAGCAGCGTCGAGTAGTACAGACGTTCGCCTCCGTACCCGTGGCTGAACAGCACGATGGGGTACGGCCCCGATTTCGAGGCGGGCGCGTCCGTGTACGCGTCCACGGTCGTCGTCGTGTTGAACTTGGCCGGAATGATTCCCTGAACGGATTTCGGGAGCGTCGAGGCCTCGGTGTAGCTGAACTTCGGGTGGCCGGCCAGCGTGCTCGGGTCGGCAGGGTAGTAGACGGTCGCCAGACGCTCGCCGAACTTCGGTCCGGCCGAACCCAGGTCGAGTGTCGTCACCCCCACGGCGTCGGGTCCTTGCCGCTGGTACTGGGGGGGAGCAGCCGAGGGGCCGCTCGAGGAGCATCCGGCCAGGAGCGCGAGCATCGCCACCACCGAGCACGCCGCTGCTCGAACAGACCTCATCATCCCCCCGGCTTGGCCGATCTCTCGGGGAACCCTACCTCGGCGGTACAGGTCCGGCGAGTATCGGCTGTCGCCGGACCTGGGACGGGCCAGTGGTCCGGCCACGACCGGATCGGGGCCGGTTCACCACGAACGTGCTGGTCGGCGACCGAAGGGCGGGTGGCACTAGAACCGGTTCTATACTTGGGGCGCGGGGGTTCCGGCTGTTGCGGCTGGCCGAGCCCGCGTCCATTCGTTCCAAGTCAGTGCTCGTGACGGCGAGCCCGAAACCTCCGAGGGGGACCCAGCATGGCCCAGCCCGTGATAGTCGAAGCAGTACGAACCCCGATCGGAAAGCGGAACGGTTGGATGGCGGGCTTCCACGCCGCAGAGTTGTTGGGCAATGCCCAGGTGGAACTGGTCAAGCGGGCGGGGATCGATCCGGGCGACGTCGAACAGATTGTCGGAGGCTGCGTGACCCAGGCCGGCGAGCAGGCGTCCAACGTGACCCGGACGGCGTGGTTGAACCAGGGACTCCCCTACGAGGTCGCGGCCACAACGGTCGACTGCCAGTGCGGATCCGCCCAGCAGGCCAACAATTTCGTGGCCAACCTGATCAGCGCGGATGCCATCGACGTCGGAATCGCCTGTGGCGTCGAGGCGATGAGTCGAGTCGGCCTCGGGGCCAATGCGTTCAACGGTCCCGGAAGATCGAGGCCTGAGGGCTTCCCGTGGGACATGCCCGATCAGTTCGGTGCCGCCGAGCGGATCGCCGAGAAGTACGAGATCACCCGCGACGACGTCGACTGGCTGGGCTTCGAGTCCCAGCGCAAGGCCGCAGTGGCCGTCGCCGAGGGCCGGTTCGACCGGGAGATCGCGCCGCTCGAAGCTCCGGTCATCGGTCCCGAGGGCCCGACAGGAGAGAAGACCCTGATCACTAAGGACCAGGGCCCACGTGACACCACCCGCGAAGGCTTGGCCGGCCTGAAGCCGGTACTCCCCGACGGTATGCACACGGCGGGCAACAGTTCGCAGATCTCCGATGGGGCGGCAGCCGTGCTGTGGATGTCCGAGAACCGGGCCGCTGAAGCCGGGCTCCGCCCGAGGGCCCGCATCGTGGCCCAGGTCCTGGTCGGCTCCGATCCCTACTACCACCTCGACGGCCCGATCGCCGCCACCACGGCTGTGCTGCGCAAGGCGGGCATGACCATGTCCGACATCGACATCTTCGAGGTCAACGAGGCCTTCGCCTCGGTGGTCATGTCGTGGGGCAAGGTGCACGACGTCGACTGGGACAAGGTCAACGTCAACGGCGGCGCCATCGCCTTGGGTCACCCGGTCGGCTCGACGGGCGCCCGGTTGATCACCACCGCCCTCCATGAGCTGGAGCGGTCGGATTCCAACCTGGCGCTCATCGCCATGTGTTGCGGTGGTGCGCTGGCCACCGGGACCATCATCGAGCGGATCTGAACCCGCCGGTTCCGACGGAAGGAGCAACGTGGAAGGCACCGAACACCTGACCTACGAGCGATTCGGATCCACTGCGGTGGTGACCATGAACCGGCCGGAGGCGAAGAATGCGCTCTCGGGCCCCATGCTCGTGGGCATGGCCGACGCGTGGGTGGAGATCGACTCGAACGACGACATCAGATGTGCGATCCTCACCGGTGCCGGGGGCACCTTTTGCGCCGGCATGGACCTCAAGTCGATGTCCGGCCCGGGCAACGAGTCGGTCAAGGAGCGGATGGCCGAGGACCCCGACCTTCACTGGAAGGCACTGTTGCGTCACTATTCGCTGAAGAAGCCCCTGATCGCTGCGGTCGAAGGTTGGGCGGTGGCCGGTGGCACGGAGATCCTCCAGGCCACTGATATCCGTGTGGCGGGGGAAGGGGCCAAGTTCGGCGTCTTCGAAGCGCGGCGGGGCCTGTTCCCGTTGGGGGGATCAACCGTGCGGCTCCGGCGCCAGATCCCGTTCACGGTGGCCATGGACCTGCTGCTCACTGCCCGGGAGGTCTCGGCCCAGGAAGCCAAGGAGATCGGGCTCATCGGCCGGGTGGTGCCGGACGGGACCGCCCTCGAGACAGCGCTGGAGATCGCCGAAGTGATCGGGGCCAACGGACCCCTCGCCGTCGAGGCGATCAAGGCGTCGGTGAAGGCGACCGAGGGTATCCCCGAAGAGGACGCCCTCAAGATCGAGTTGGAGTTGGGCTGGCCGATCTTCGCCACCGAGGATGCCAAGGAGGGCCAGAAGGCCTTCGCGGAGAAACGCCCGGCTAACTACCGTCGCCGGTGAGCGACCCGGAAGGCTCGGACCTGTCGACGGAAGGACCCCGCCAGCGGTTGGCCGCGGCACTGCGTCCGCTGATCACCATGACCGTGGCTGCGGCCGTCGACGACCAGGCGCTGACGAAAGCGGCCGAGGCCGTTGAGGCGGTCTCGGCCGGGTTGGTCGCACGGACCCAATCCGGGAAGCACCCTCGGCGTCCACCTGACATGACCAACCCGCCCCAGGAGTTCTTTCCCAACAGCCCGATCACCGGAATGCTCAATCCGCTGGCACCTCCGGTACGGGTGTGGATGGTGGAGGGTGACGACGGCGGCTATCGGGAGATCCGGGGCGAGGCCTACTTCGACTACCCCTACGAGGGTCCGCCCGCCTGCGTCCATGGTGGAGTCATCGCCGAGACCTTCGACGAGGTGCTGGGAGCCGCCAACATGGTGGCCGCCAACGCGGCCATGACCGGGACGCTGACCATCCGCTATCGCAAGCCGACTCCGCTTCGGACCGATCTCCGCATCGAGGCCCGCTGCCTCGGCCGCAACGGGCGCAAGGTGAGCACCTGGGGAGGAATCTTCCACGGGGACGTGCTGACAGCCGAGGCTGAAGGGATCTTCATCGTGGTCGGCCCGGCCGGGATGGTGGCCATCGCCGAGGCCAACCCCAACAGCGCCGACCCGGTGATGCTGAAGGCAATGCGAACCGAAGCAGCCGCGGTGGCGGCCAGCATGCACCGGAGGCCATCTCCGAACGAGGGGAATTCCACCAACCCCTGACGTGCTCGCTCCCGACGTCGTCGGCCCCATGCGGGGACGACCGATGACTTCGACCGAGCGCTCGGAACGTGATGGCGCCGCTATTGTCCTCCCATGCGGCCACGCGGTCCAGATGGTCCAGTGGCCGACTCCCGGACGGATCAGATCGACCCTCGCACCTCGCTCCACCGTTTCGTGTGGAGCTCCGCCATCGGCATCGCAGTCTCCGGCGCCGCCTTTTCGTGGCTGGTAACGGGCGGTACCTTCCAGTTCTTCCGGTCGATACCCTTTTCTAATTTCTACGACGTCCAGGCGCGGTCACTGCTGCGCGGAACGTGGAGCATGCCTGCCAGCGTGCTGGCCATCGAGGGAATCCGGACAAACGGCAGGACGGACATGTACTACGGACCCGTTCCGGCGCTCCTCCGCCTGCCCGTGCTCGTGTTCACCCACCGATTCGACGGCCGGCTCACCGAACCGTCGCTGTTGATCGCGTTCCTTCTGGCGTTGATCCTGGCCAGTCTCCTCAGCTGGCGGCTGCGAGGAATGGTGCGGGGGGACACAGGTGTCGGACGGCTCGAGGCAGCGGCGACCGCATTCCTCATCGTGGTCATCGGGGTGGGCTCCGTGCTCTTCTTCCTCGGGACCACCGCCCAGGTCTACGAAGAGGCCGAGATGTGGGGAGCCGCGCTGGCGCTCGGTGCGTTCTACACCATGGTGGGTTTCTTGGACCGACCGAGCGCCGGCCGCCTGGTGGCCACCGGGTTGCTGACGACGTTGGCCCTCCTCACCCGGGCATCGGTGGGGGTCGGGCCGGTGGTGGCAATCGGCCTGACAGGTGCCGTGTACCTGGTCAACTGGATGGCGGCGGGCGCGCCCCGGTGGCAGCGACTGGCCCTACGGTCAACCCGTGCCTCGGGCATCCGGGTGGCGAGTTCGCCCGGGCGCTTCAGCGCCGGCCTGCTGGCGGCGATGGGCGTCCCGCTTGCGCTGTACGTGATGATCAACGAGATCAAGTTCGACACGCCGTTCAGCATCCCGTTGAACCGCCAGATGATCTCGCTGGTGAGCGCTCACCGGCAGGCTGTGCTGGCGGCCAACGGGGGAAGTCTGTTCGGTCTCAAGTTCCTGCCCACCAATCTGGCGCAGTTCGTCCGGCCTGATGCGTTGACGGCGACCCGGCTCTTCCCGTGGATCTTCTTCCCCGGCAAGGCTGTTGTCCTCGGCCATCTCTTGTACGACACGAGGGACTGGACGTCGAGCGTCCCGGCCGGCATGCCCGTTCTCTTCCTCCTCGCCGTCGCGGGCGTCGTCGTGGCCTTCCGACCCTCCCGGTCCCCGGGTCGCGACCTCGCCCACGCCCATGCCCACGCCCGGCGGGCGGAGGCACCGGCCACACCGAGGATCGCCGCCCTCCGGGTCCCGCTCGTCGGGGCGGCGGCGGGAACGGTCGGCATCTTGACCATCGCGTTCATCGCCGAGCGCTACCTGGCCGATGTCATGCCCCTCCTGTTACTGGGGGCCCTCTGTGGATGGCACGTCGTGATCGATCGGTGGGGCAGGATCACCGGGAAGAGACGTGTGGTGGGGGCAGCCGTGCTGGCCGTGCTGGCGCTGTTCCAACTGTGGACATCCTTCTCCCTCAGCCTCTTCTACCAGCGGGAGCTCGGTCCGGTCATCACCATCCCGCAACGGGCCGGACTGGTCTCGGTCCAGCAGCGGATCGACGAGTCGCTCTTCGGGGGTCCGACGCCCGGCGTGGTGTTCGTGACCCGGTTGCCGGACCGTGCAACGCCACTGGACCTGGCGGTGATCGGGAAGTGCACCGGGGTCTACCAGTTCGACGGGAACGCCTGGCAGACGGTCGAGCTGGGAGCCGGCGGCGGTGCCTTCCGATTCGAGGTGACCTTTCCCCACACCAGTCCCGGCAAGCGCCAGCCCCTGCTCGTCACGGGCGGGCCGACGTCCTCCCCCGAAGCAGTCGCCGTCACGTGGGAAGGCGGGGACCACTACCGCTTCTCGTACCTGTTCGCCGGGGCGCTCCTTCCCCGGTCTGCGCGGGTCTGGGTCAGCGGGCCGGTCATCACGGTGACGCCCGGGCGGCTGCACCAGGTTCAGGTGGACCTCGGCTCCCGCGTCCAACTGGTCTATGTCACCGTCGACGGCGCGCAGGCTCTCTGGCTGCAGTACCTGGTGGCGCCACCGGAGGATGTGAGGCTCGGCTCGGCGCCGCCGTCGATCTCGACCACCCCGTTCTTCTCCGGCCGCATTCGGCCACTCTCGGTGGCGACACCGATCTGCGACGAGATCGAGCACCGCCGTTCGGCCACCACCCGCCGGTGAGGGCGCGAGATCACTCGGCACGGACAGTTCGCCCTGCACTAACCTCGCCGCTGTGTCCGGTCCCCAACGTCGGATTCAAGAACTCGGCCGGGCCCATCTGATCGCCGGCGGACAAGGTCATCGTCACCGATCATCGTGATGGAAACGACGCAACGACGGACCGAGTTGCCCTACAGCCCGGGCTTGGACGGCATCCGCGCGTTCGCGGTCCTGGCCGTGATCGCCTACCACAACCCGTTCACGTGGTTGCCGGGGGGTTACTACGGCGTCGACGCCTTCTTCGTGCTGTCGGGCTACCTGATCACCTCCTTGCTGTTGGCCGAGTGGCGAGGTGCCGGCACCGTCAGGCTCGGAGCCTTCTGGGCCCGACGGGCGCGGCGGTTGCTGCCCGCGGTGCTGGTGCTCGTCCTGGTCATCGGGGTGGTGGCCGCGGTGTGGCCGGCCTCCTTCGACGCCACCAACCTTCTCTCGCAGTCCCTGGCCACGGTGGGCTACTCGGCCAACTGGTACTACACGACGACTCACGTCACCTACTTCACCGCCAGCGCTGCACCCTCGCCACTGCTCCACACCTGGTCTCTGGCGATCGAGGAGCAGTTCTATCTCGTATGGCCCCTGGTGGTGCTGACCGTCCTGGGCGGTTGGCGCAGGCATGGTCGTCGCCGGGCCGGGCCCGACGCGGCCGGCGGTACCGGGGTCGACGACGGGAATCGCGGTTCGGCCGCCGATTCGGCGTCGGATGCGTGGCAGAGGCGAAGGCTCCGGGTTCTGCTGTACATCTCGGTGTTCGGGGCTGCCGGATCGGCAATCCTAATGGCGGCCGTGTCGTCCGATGCCAACGGGATCAACCGGGCGTACTACGGCACTGACACTCGAGCCCAGGGCCTGCTGGTGGGAGCGGCCCTCGCTACCGCGTTCACCTTGCTGGGTCGCGGAAGGGCGCGGTCTGGCCAGGTGGGCTGGGCCGCCATCGGGTTCGTCGGCGCCGCTGCCGTCGGGGTGATGTGGGCCCGTGTGCCTGAGGCCTCCTGGTTGGCCTTCCATGGCGGGTTCCTCCTGGTGTCGATGGCGTGCGCGGCGGTGGTGGCCAGCGTGGTCAAGGCGCCGACCGGGGCGGTCCCCAGGTTGTTGGCCACGTGGCCGCTGCGTTCGCTGGGCCGCATCTCCTACGGCGTCTACCTCTGGTATTGGCCGGTCCTCCTGGTGGTGAGTCAGCAGCGGACCGGCCTGGGGCTGTGGCCGTTGTTCGCGTGGCGGGTAACGATCACCGTGGCCCTGGCTGCCATCTCCTACTTCGTGGTGGAGCAACCGATCCGCCGGGGCGCTCTGCCTTGGCGCCGAGCCCTGGTGGCGGCGCCCCTTGCCGCTGGGCTGGTCTTCGGCGTCGCCGCCCTCGGGACGAGTGTGGCCTCCGCCGCGTTGGTCAGGCCCGGTTCAGCGCTGGCGTCCGACACCGTTTCCACCCGGGGTGGGGACGCTGCCGGGCTGGTGGTGTCGGGCGGGCAGGAGGTCAAGGTCCTCCTGGTCGGTGATTCCATGGCCGGGACTCTCGGTGTCGGCCTGGCGGCCGAAGCGCCCCGCTACGGCCTGCAGTTCATGAACGATGGAACTCCCCAGTGTTCGCTGTCGATGGACCAGGAGTTCCAGGTGCTCTGGTACCGGTTGGCCCCGGCTCCTCCCTGCAAACCGGGTGATCCCGACGCGCTCTTCCAGCGGTGGCGGCAGATCGTCGATGCCTACAATCCCGATGTCGTCGTCTACCTGGGGCGCGGGGAGCAATTCGACCAGGAGGTCGGCGGCCGCTGGGGACATCTCGGTCAGAGGTGGTTCGACGAGTGGGTGGCGTCCCGGTTCCGCCAAGCCGTGGGGGTGCTGGGTTCGAGTGGTGCCGCGGTCGTACTCATGTTGCCGCCGGCGTCGGACTCAGGAGAATCGACTCACTCCGTGGCCGTGGAGGACCAGCCGGAGCGGGTGACGATCGATTCGAGCATCATCGGCGACATCGCCGCCCAGGCCGAGGCGGCGGCCGATCCGACGGCCGGGGGAGGCCTGGCCGACAGGCCCCGTTCGACCCCGCAACTCTCCGCCGCGTCCCTCAACCGGACGGGTCCTTCGTCGGTCACGACGTTCAATCTGGCCGCGCTGGTGAGCCCGGGCAACCGCTTCGCCAGCTCGATCGGTGGCACCCTCATGCGTTGCTCCGATGGCGTGCACTTCACCACGGCGGCCGGGCAGGTCGTGGCCACCAAACTGTTCCCGGTGCTGATGGCGCTCGGTCGCCTGCACCACAACGCCCACCCAGGGGGTCGCTGGCCCGGTAGCCCACCCCCGGCCGATCCGTCATGGACCAGCGAGCTCAACTGCTGAGCCGCTGACCCGGGCGCGGCCCGGAGGCGATGTCCTCCGACAGGTCGGAATTCGCCCCGCCGGGGGTCAGATCTTCTCGCGGCCCTCCCAGTAGGGATCGCGCAGCTTGCGCTTGTAGAGCTTGCCGTTGGGGTCCCGGGGCATGGCGTCGGTGAAATCGATCGACTTCGGCGTCTTGAACTTGGCCAGCCGGGTGGCGCTGTACTCGAGGATCTCTTCTGCCAGCTCCGGCGAGGGCTCGACGCCCTCGGCGGGTTCGATGACCGCTTTGATCTCCTCGCCCCAGTCGTCGTTGGGAATGCCGAAGACGGCCACGTCACCCACCTTCGGGAACCCGAGTAGCACGTTCTCTATCTCGGCCGGGTAGATGTTGGCCCCACCCGAGATGATCATGTCGATCTTGCGGTCACGGAGGAACAGGTACCCGTCCTCGTCGATAAGCCCGACATCGCCGACGGTGAAGAACTTGCCGATGCGATTGCTGTCCGTCTTCTCCTTGTCCTTGTGGTAAGCGAAGTCACCGGTCTGCATCGACATGTAGACGGTGCCGATCACGTTCGGCTCCTCGACGCGTTTGCCCTCGTCGTCGAAGATGGCGATTTCGGAGATCGGCCAGGCCTTCCCGACCGTGCCCGGCTTGAGCAGCCATTCCTCCGCGGTCACCAGGGTCCCACCGCCCTCGGAGGCGGCGTAGTACTCGTCGATGGCGTTCCCCCACCACTCGATCATCTTGTACTTGACGTCGATGGGGCACGGGGCGGCGGCGTGGATCATGTGCTCCAGCGAGGAAAGGTCGTACTTGGCCCGGGTCTCCTCGGGCAAGGCCAGGAGCCGGTGGAACTGGGTGGGGACCATGTGGGAACTGGTCACCTTGTACTTCTCGATGAGCTGGAGCATCTCTTCGGGAATCCATTTGTCCATCAGCACCAAGGTGTGGAGCAGGTGGATGGAGGCTCCTGAGTAGCGGAGCACCGCGGTGTGGTAGAGCGGTGAGCCCACGATGTGGACGTTCTCGTCCTGAGGTTGGATCCCGAACAGGAAGAGGATCCCGGACAGACCCAGCGCAGCGTCCTCGGGGCTCGCTCCACTCAGCCGCCGGAACACGCCCTTGGGGTTGCCGGTGGTTCCCGAGGTGTAGTTCATGACATCGCCGATGGTGCGGTCGGCAGGGTCGGAGGTGGGCTGGGAGTCGCGCAGCATGGCGTAAGAGCCGAACCCGACGATCTCCCCCACGGCGAAGCACCGCGAGGAGGGAAGCTCAGCCTCTTCAGCCGCGTCCAGCGCCACCTCGGTGAAGCGCTCATGGGCGACGAACGCCTTGGCCTCGGAGTCCTTGAGGATGTAGGCGACCTCCGGACCGATCAGGTGGTGGTTGATCGGGACCAGATACCATCCGGCCTGCAGCGCGGCCAGGTACAGCTCGAACATCTCCACGCCGTTGGGGAGGAGGGTGGCGACCACGTCCCCGGGTTTCAGGTTGAGCCCGCGCAAACCGTGGACCACCTGGTTGGTCCGCGCCAGCAGTTCGCCGGCGCTGTATTCGACCCCGTCGGGAGCGACGAGGGCCAGTTTGTCTGGGTTCTCGTGGGCCAGGGCCCAGAATCCAAAATCAGCCATGTTGTGCTCCTAACCCCCTCCGCCGGCTCGCGGCGGTCAGTTGCTGCACGGTGGCCGGCGTGCCGGAGTGCGCACACGGCTCCTGGGTGGCGCCGACCCGGTGGGGACGCTAGAACAGGTTCTCGTATATGGTCAACCTCCGCCAGGGTGTCGGGTCGACGGGCAGGGAGTCCGTTCCCCCGGTGGTGCGTTCCCCCCGGGAGCCTCACCGGCCGACCGACGTGCCGCGTCGGAGCCAACAGGCAGCGAAGAAGCAGAGAGGCAGTGGGCAATGACGGAATTCCTGAAGGACAAGGTCGTCGCCATCACCGGTGCCGGTGGTGGGATCGGTCGGGCAGTCGCATTGGCCGCAGCGGGCGAAGGGGCCAAGGTGGTCGTGGCCGACATCGGGGTCTCGCTGGACGGCGGGGACCCGAAGAGCGAGATCGCCGAGGCGCTGGTCGCGGACATCGAGGCTTCGGGCGGCGAGGCCGTGGCCGTGGCGGAAAGTGTGACCACCCTGGACGGTGGCGAGAAGATCATCGGTGCCGGCGTCGAGCGGTGGGGCCGGATCGACGGCGTGGTGGCAGTGGCCGGCATCCTTCGTGAACGCATGCTCTTCAACATGTCCGAGGACGAGTGGGACGCGGTCATCGAGACCCACCTGAAGGGCCACTTCACCGTCTTCCGGGCGGCATCGGCCATCATGCGCAAGCAGGAGGGTGGAGGTTCGCTGGTGGCCTTCACCTCAGGCGCGTTCGCCGGAAGTGTGGCCCAGGCCAACTACGCGGCGGCCAAGGGTGGCATCGTTTCCCTTGTCCGTTCGACGGCTGCCGGACTCAACCGGTACGGCATCACCGCCAACGCCGTCGCCCCGGTGGCCCGCACCCGGATGACGGCCGAGGTGCCCATGGACCTGGCCGAGATGGGCGACCCCGAGGACGTCGCCCCTCTGGTCGTCTATCTGCTTTCCGATCAGGCCAAGCACGTGACGGGCCAGGTCTACACCTCGGTAGGACCGAAGATCGCGGTGTGGAACCAGCCCCGGGAGGTGCGGGCGGTCTATGCCGACGGGAGGTGGACGCCGGAAGAGATCGCCGCCCGCTTGGACTCGACGGTGGGGCAGGAGCGCATGCCGCTTCTCGACCAGCTGGCGGCCTACCGCAAGGCGGCCGAGGCCAAGGCGGCGGCGGAGGCGGGATCGGGCTGACGGCGGATCACGTGTCGCTGAGCACGCAGAATTCGTTGCCCTCGGGGTCGGCCATCACCAGCCAGTCCTCGAGGCCCGTCTGACCGACCGAGACCTGACTCGCCCCCAGCTCCTCGAGGCGCTCCACCTCGAGCGCCTGGTCGTCGGGGCGCAGATCGAGATGGATTCGATTCTTCACCGTCTTCGGCTCGGGCACGCCCAGGAAGAGCAGCGGGCGGCACGAACCGTGCTCGGGGTGCCGGATGCCCGGCTCCACCCAGACGTCGCCGTCTTCGTCCTCGCGCTGCTCCCAGCCGAGCGCCGCCGACCAGAAACGGGCCAGTGCCACAGGGTCCCGGGCGTCGATGGTGACGGTCTCTATTCGTAGCGCCATGGATTCCTCCTGGTGGTCCTCGTTCATCACCTGATGCCGCCGCAGCCGACATCGATACCGGCCAGTCTTCACCCGCGTCATGAAGAGGGCGAGCCGGTCGGGTCCGGTGGTCCGGTGACCCGGACCGGTGCCGGAAGAGAAGGCTCCCGGAAAGCCACAGAGATACACCGCTTCGGCCCGAACAATCCGTAGCATGAGCACCGGGCGAGCGGTCACCGGTCCGGTGTCCGCACTCCCCGAACGTACGGAGGTCCCACTTGGTTGCCTTGGCCATTGTCCTGAGCACCGCGGTGTTGCTGTTGGCCGTCCTGGTCGCCGGTCTGTTACGCAGTCACGCCGACATCCTCAAGGCGCTGCACGAGCTCGGCGTGGGGGTTGGGGAACCGTCCGGCGGGGACGCGGACGACCACGGTGGCCACAACCGCGGTCACGAGCACGAGCGCGGGCGCAGCCCCGGCCCGAACGGCGGCGATCCCGCACCCGGCGGTGGCGGGGTGATGAGCGTCCCCCTCACCATGGGGCCTCCGTTGCCCGGCGAGCGAAACTCGACGTCGGCTCCGACCGTCGCCGGGGTGACGCCGGGTGGCGATGCGCTCGCGGTGGCCGTGGCCGGGGCCGACCACCTCACGCTGTTGGCGTTCCTGTCGTCGGGCTGCTCAACCTGCGCCGGGTTCTGGAAGGCCTTCCGTCAACCGGACCACCTCGGTCTTCCCGGCGGCACTCGGCTGGTGGTGGTCACGAAGGGCCCGGAGATGGAGATCCCGGCCGAGGTGGCGGCACGGACCCCGCCGGGCCTGCCGGTGGTGATGTCGACCGAAGCCTGGGGTGACTACGAGGTTCCGGGGTCCCCGTTCTTCGTGCTCGTGGAAGGCCGCACCGGCCGGCGGATCGGCGAGGGGGTGGCGAACCACTTCCACCAGGTTGCCGAGCTGGTCCGGCGAGCCGAGGCCGATGCGCGGTCCTTCACCCTGGGCAGCAGGAGCCGTGCCCATGCCGAGGGTCTGGACGGTCCGGCCCGGGAGCTCGCCAACGATCGGGAGCTGAAGGACGCGGGAATCCTGCCCGGCGATCCAAGCCTCTACCCGTCCTCCCTCGCCGATGTCTACGGACCCATCGATCCGGCTCGCAGGTCGGGCGGGGTACCGGTAGGCGAGCCGACCACCAAGGCCGGTTGAGGGTGGCCACGCTCAGGGCGTACGGCATCGAGGCGGCGCTGCCCGGTGGGTTCGAAGGCCGGATCTTCGTCCGGCCGGCGGTGGGTGAGGGAGTACCGTACCCGGTGGCCCATTTCGCCACCTTCGCCCTCCCCCAACAGGTGGCGGACTTCGGCGGAGGCGCGGTCAACCTCATGGGCGTCAACGACGTTTTTGCCGTGCTCTTCGAGTACGGCCCCGAAAGCGTGGGCCGGCGTCTCTTCGCCCGGCAGGGGATGCCCCGATCCTTGGCCGCGGCCGACTTCCGCCCCTACGTCCTTCGCCGAGGCCTGGGTGGCCAGTCGGGGACGCAGTGGTTCTTCACCGAGGCAGGCAGGCCGTTCACGTTCTACGCCGTCCTCGGGAGCCACGCCCGACGGAACGCGTTGGTTCCCAGGCTGAACGACCTCATCCGCACGTTGTCGATCAGCCCGATGGCACCGGCCGTCAATCCGACTCCGGCCTTCGAACCTGCGTCTGGTCCCGCATGGAATTGATCGCCCTCTATCTGGTTGCCTGCATCCTTCTGGTCGCCGCGGGGACGGCCAAGGCAGTTCGCCCCACCGACACCGCCCGCGCCCTCGCCACCTTCATGTCGCAACCACTGGTCAGGATCCGCCCACTCGTCCGGTTCGGTTCGGTCGCCGAGGCCACGCTGGGCTGCATCGCCATCCTCGTTCCGCGGGCCGGGCCGGCAGGATTGGTCGCGCTCTCGTTCGCCGGGTTCGCCGTCGTCATCGCCTCGGCACGGCACAAGGGCGGTGCCATCTCCAGCTGTGGGTGCTTCGGGACACCCGACACTCCGGCCACCATGCTCCACGTCGTCGTCAACATCGGTCTGGCCCTGGCCGCCGCGTCCGTGGCCGTGGCCGGGCCGACAGGGTCGATCTTCTCCATCCTGGCCCGCCAGCCAGGCCACGGACTGCCCTTGGTCGTGGCCAGCGCGGTCTGTGCCTGGCTGACCTACCTGGCCATCTCGGTTCTGGCCGAGCTCCAGGCCGTGCGCCGCCTGACGGCCGTCGAATTCCGGTCCGAGCAGTGACCCCGCCGGCAGCGACGGTGACCCCAGCGACAGGTGACAGTCACCGAGCGACAATGACATCGTCGATTCCCGCCCCGAGCCCATGACGGGCACTCTCGTCGAGCGCGCGTCGAGCTTCCTCGAGTCCCGGATCTCACGCCGCAGTTTCATCAACCGGTCGGCCTACGCCGGGAGTGCCGTCGCCATCGGAGCCGGTCTCGATCTGGTGCTCAAACCGGGCACCGCCTACGGACAGATCTGCACCTGCGGCAGTGGCAATTGCGGGTGCGGGTCGACCTGTTGCTCCGGATTCAGCGAGTTCTGCTGCTCGGTCAACGGCGGATACAACTACTGCCCGACCGGCACCATCATGGGCGGCTGGTGGAAGGCGGACAACTCCTCCTACTGCGGTGGTCCTCGCTACTACATGGATTGCAACTCGACGTGCCAGTGCGACACGGGATGCGGGGACGGTTGGGGTTTCTGTGAGCCCGGTTGCGACGGGACCAATTGCGGATGCGGCCCGGACGGATGCGACTCGTTCCTCACCGGATGTTTCCAGTTCCGCTACGGCCAGTGCAACCAGGACGTCGACTGCATCGGTCGGATCGTCTGCCGAGTGGTGGCGTGCGTCCCGCCCTGGGAAGTCGATCCCACGTGCACGACCACCAACGCCGAGGATGACGGCACCGCTGAGCAGACTGCCGCGTGTTGGACGTCGGCGCCTCCGTCCCCACCGCCACCACCTTGCGCCTCTGCCCAGACCCGGTGTGAGGTCGTCGGCATGGCGTCGAGTGATGACGGCGCCGGTTACGCGGTGATGACAGCCTTCGGGAAGTTGTTCGCATACGGGGACTTCCCCAACGACGGTGACGAGTCGGCAACCGTGTTGAACCAACCGATCGTGGGCATGGCGGCCACGCCCACCGGCGGTGGGTACTACCTGGTGGCCGGGTACTACCTGGTGGCCGCGGACGGCGGCATCTTCGCCTTCGGCGACGCCCCGTACTACGGCTCGATGGGCGGTCAGGTCCTCAATGAACCCGTGGTGGGCATGGCGGCCACGCCCACCGGCGGTGGGTACCACCTGGTGGCCGCGGACGGCGGCATCTTCGCCTTCGGCGACGCCCCGTTCTACGGCTCGATGGGCGGCCAGGTCCTCAATCAGCCCATCGTGGGGATGGCCACGCCCACCCCGAAGAGCAGAGCGGTCTCGGCCGGTACGACGACCGTGCCGACCCCTCCGGTGGCTTCACCCGGCTACTGGCTGGTGGCCTCCGACGGTGGGATCTTCTCGTTCGACACCCCCTTCTACGGATCCCCCGCCTGAACAAGAGCCATGACCTGATCGCCAGCATGAAAGGACCCCCGTGACCCTGTGCATCACCGCTGTTGCCTCGTTGGTTGCCCTGGCTGCCGCGGCGCGCTCGACCTGGTCGCCGTGCGGGCTGTCGATGCTGTCGACCATCACGCCGCTCAGCGAGGGGGGCAAGGGCCATTCCTACCGGACGACGGCCGCGTGGTTCGTGGTCGGCGCCGTCATCGGGGGCGCGACGTTGGGAGCAGCCATGGCCGTGGTGGCGCTGGGGATCCACGCGCTCCACCTCTCGCCGACGATGATCGGCGCCGTTGCCTTCGGGGCGGCGTTGCTGGCCGCAGCCTCCGACGCCGGCATCGGTGGGGTGAGGCTTCCGATCCACCGCCGACAGGTCAATGAGCGGTGGCTCGACCAGTACCGCCCATGGGTCTACGGATCGGGCTTCGGCTGGCAGATCGGGACCGGTCTGTTCACCTACATCACAACCGCGGCGGTCTACCTCATGGTGGTGCTCGGTGCGCTCACCACCGTCCCGCTGGCCGCCTTGGCCGTCGGCACCGGCTTCGGACTCGTGCGGGGAACCGCCGTGCTGATGACCCGACATCTGACCGACCCGGCCGGGCTCCGCTCCTTCCACCGCCGGTTCACCGATGCCGGACCCGTCGCGGGCCGGGCGGCGATCGTGGTCGAGGTCATTTCGGCGGTGGTGCTCGCCGCCTACCTTCGATCCCCATCGGCCCTGGCCCTGGCGGCCGGCTCCGTCTGCGTGGCCGCCGTGGTCGCCATGGTCATCACCAGGGCCGGCATCCCAGGCGCCTTCCCTCGGGCCACCACCGACGATCTGGTCATGCCCCGGAGCGCCGTCACCAAGCGCTGAGCGAGCGGCATCGCCGGTTTGTGGACGTCGCCCTCGTCCAGCGGCTGTCGCTGGCCGAGGGCTCAGTCGCCGTCAGAGGTGCCGGGCCCACCGGTCGTCGAGGAGACCCGAGCGACCTCGCCCGCCTGTGACCGTCCGGCCGGTTCCGGTTCCGGTTCCGGTTCCGGTTCCGGTCCAGATGACGGCCCGGACGGATCCACCGGCCCGACGGCGGGCTCGGAGGCTTCCACCGACCCAGGCTCGGGCACGGGCATCGGTGCCGGATCGCCGTCCTCGCCGCGGCGCCAACGTCGCAGTGGTCCGATCCTGGTGATCAACAGGATCGTCCCCGCCACAGCCAGGGCGATCCCGGCACCCTGGACCAGAAGCGACCCGAGGTGACCATCCTCTCCGAGCCACAGGTGCTCGTCGAAGAATCGCTCGATGCCCCACAGCACCATCCCCACCCCGATGACGATGCCCGCCGGGGGGAGCAGCTGCGGACCCGATCCGGCGCCGTCGGCGGTCCCGACCGCGACGGGTGCCGTGGCCCGCAACCAACGCTCGACGAGGAGCAGGATCCCGAAGATCGTCGCGTCCTCGATCGCCTGGAAGATCGGGACCGGGAGGCGCTTGCCGACCTGATCGGCGTAGTACATGCCGAACCACTGATTGGTCCGGTGCCCACCTCCGGCCACCATGAACTGGGGTCCGAGCAGCCGACCGATGGCCCAACAGGCCATGAGCACCGGAGCCATCAGGTCGGCGAAGCGCAGTGACTTGAGCTGGGGACACCGCCGGCGGGAGGAGACAAGAGCGACCGGAACGGCGAACAACAGGCCACCGAAGGATGAGAGCCCGCCCTGCCAGATGGCGAACACCTGTAGGGGATAGTGGGAGTAGTACGAAAGATTGGACAGGACGTGAAGGGCGCGGGCACCGACGATGGCGGCCACGATGACCCACACGAACATCCCGGTGACCCACTGCCACGGGTAGCCGGCATGGCGCAGCCTCCGCTCGGTGTACCTCAGGCCGAACCAGAAGGTCAGGGCCAGCCCGATCCCGTAGGTGTGGACCTCGAGGAACCAGATGTGGAACGCGACGGGGATCGGTCTCATCGGCGAGCAGGTCTCATCGGGCAGCAGGTCTCATGGGGCAGCAGGTCTCGTGGCTCGGCGACTTGTCATGGCTCAGCAAGGTCTCATGGCTCAGCAAGGTCTCATGGCTCAGCAAGGAGCTGATCCGCGAGGTCATCAGCTCCCACCAGTATGCCTCAGGGGCCCGATAGGGTGACAGCGGGACCCGGCGCCGCACCAGAGCGCCCGAACGGAAGGTGGGAACCTGTGCGATCGCTTGGGGGGAAGGTGGCCATCGTCACCGGCGGGGGATCGGGGATCGGCCTGGCCAGCGCCACCCGATTGGCCGAGGCGGGCGCCTCGGTGGCCGTGGTCGACGTCGACGGCGATTCGGCCGAGGCGGTGGCCGGCGAGCTCGGGGGCCTCGGGTTGCAGGCCGACGTCGGCCGTTCCGATGTTTGGCCCGGCATCGTCGACGCGGTGACCTCCCGTTTCGGGGGCGTCGACCTTGCCCATCTGAACGCGGGGGTGACCACCGGCGAGGCCGACATCACCAAGGTCACCGATGCCATCTACCGGCGTGCCGTCGGGGTCAACATGGACGGCGTGTTCTTCGGTGTGCGGGCACTGGTTCCGGCCCTGTCCGCGCGCGGGGGCGGCGCCATCGTGGCCACCGCCTCGCTGGCCGGTCTCATCGGCTTCTCGCCCGACCCCGTCTACTGCCTCACCAAACATGCCGTCGTGGGTCTGGTCCGGTCCCTCGTTCCCCAACTGGCCGAGCACGACATCACGATCAATGCGGTCTGCCCGAGCATCGTGGACACACCCCTCATCGACGACATGCGCCACGTGCTGGAGGGGAGCGGCTTCCCGCTCATCGATGTGTCGGCCGTGTCCAAGGCGGTGCTCGACCGTCTCGAGGGGGAGGAGTCCGGTCAGGCCATGGTCATACAGGCCGGCCGGGAGGCCCTCCCGTTCCGGTTCTCCCGTCCCCCGGGCCCCCGGGCCGGGGGCGAGGTTGGCCAGATGCCCCCGTCGGGATTCGCCGCCCACGATCAGGGATGAACGACCGAGCACCCACGCCTGTAGCGGGGTCCGGCACTCGAAGGACCGAACGCCGGGCTTCTGGGGCTTCGGTCAGGTGACCCGGCCGACGCCGGCGAAGTCGCTGCCGGTGCGCACGCCGGTGATCCAGACCGACGCCCCGGTGTAGGGCGCTTCGATCATCGAACCGCCGCCCACGTACATGGCCACGTGCTCGTCACCACCCGGACCGTAGAACAGCAGGTCCCCGGGCTCGATGTCGGCCAGCGGGATGTGGGTCGTGTCGTCGTACTGTGCCCCCGAGTAGTGCGGGAGGCTGATGCCCACCTGCGCGTATGCCCACTGCACGAGGCCCGAGCAGTCGAAGCCGGCCGGCGTGTTCCCTCCCCACACATACGGGACGCCGATCTCGCGTTCCGCGGCCTGAACCGCACCCAACGCGCCGGGTGCCAGTGGTGGCAGCGGGCCGGCGGGAACCGCGGCGGCACTGTCCGCGGTCGCCGAGCTGCCGGAACCTCCGCCGCCCGAGGGAGTCGCGGCCGCCTGGGCGGCCTGCGCTTGGGCCACTTTGGCGTTGAAGGCCGCCGCCGCTGCCTGCTGGGCCGCACGGGCCTGTGCTTGCTGCTGTTCGGTCACCAGACGCTGGATATTGCTGTCGACGCTGTCCAGCGTGGCCTGGTCCTGGCTCTCGAGGTTCGAAGCCTGGTTCTCGGATTGCTGGAGCGTGTTCCGGGTGTTGGTGGCCTGGGTCTTCTGCTGCTGGAGCGCGTTCTCGACGGCCTGGAGGTGAGTCTGCGCCGTATGGAGATTGTCGACGGTGGTGGTGACGTTGCCGGTGGCGATGGACGAGTACTCGGATCGGATGCCGCTCGTGTTCACGTTCGACGAGAACATCTGGGTGACCTGGCTGCTCGTACCGCTGCTGGTGTAGTCGATGATGGCCTGGGTGCGGAGTTGCGCGTCGTCCTTGTTCACCGTGGCCTGGTCCTTGGTGATCTGCTTCTGGCTGGCGGTGATCTGGTCGGTCAACTGGGAGAGCCGGTAGTCGGCCGCGGTCACCTGCCCGGTCAGCGTCTGGATCTGCGCCTGGGTCGCCTGGATCTTCGCCGTGATGGCCGCGGCCTGGGCCCGGGCGTCGGCGATCTGGTCGGCCGAAGCGGGGCGCGTCGAGTAGATCACCGTGGCGGCGAAGCCCAATCCGGTGGCAAGTGCAACCGTCGAAACGACTCTTCTTCGGGTCTTCTTTCGGGCAGGGGGAGGCGCACTTGGCTCTGACGTCGAGTACAGCTCGGCGTGAGTCATATCGCCTTACTGTCTAGTCGAATCGACCGGAGCCCACAAGGACCCTCCCGGGCTCCGCCCTTGTGAACAGGGATTTCTCATCTCGGCCGGACCCGAAAAGGCTCGGGGGGCCGGACCGGACCGGTTCTGTGGCCAGTGGCCCCCGGCCTCGGGGTATCGTCGGCATCCATGGGTGAGATCGTCGAATTTCCGAGCAACGGCGGGACCGGCAGCGGCTACCTGGCCATGCCCGCCGGCGGAGCAGGATCTACGGCCGGCATCGTCGTGCTGCAGGAGTGGTGGGGTCTCGTGGCCCAGATCAAACGGACCTGTGACCGGTTCGCCGAGGCGGGGTTCACCGCGCTCGCCCCCGACCTGTACCACGGCACCACCGTCCCCCTGACCGAGCCCGACGAAGCGGGCAAGCAGATGATGGCGCTCAAGATGGACACTGCGGGCAAGGACCTGAGCGGCGCGGTGGACGAGCTCGTGCGCCGGACCGGTCGGCCGGAGGTGGGTGTGATCGGATTCTGCATGGGCGGGGGGCTGGCCCTGGTGCTGGCCACACAGCGCCCCGACGCGGTGAAGGCGGTCGTGCCGGCATACGGGCTGATCCCGTGGCCGGATGCTCAGCCCGACTATTCGAAGCTGGAAGCCGCCGTCCAGGGGCACGCCGCCGGACAGGACGAGTACTTCACCCCCGACGCGGCGCGCCAGTTCGAGACCGAGCTGAAGGCATTGGGAAAGGACGTGGAGTTCTTCTCCTACCCGAGTGCCGGCCACGCGTTCTTCAACGAGGACCGACCGGAGGCGTACCACCCGAAATCGGCCGAGCAGCTGTGGGACCGCACGGTCGCGTTCTTCCGACAGACGCTGGGTTGACCGGACCCGGAACGGGGCCGTGCCGTCGTGGCTGAGCCGGGCCTGGTCGAAAGGTACCTGACGCTCGGGCTACGGCTCGGCCGTCAGATCGACGGACTGGTCGACGCGTACTACGGCCCACCGGAGCGGGCCGCGGCGGTGGCCGCGGAGACCCTGCGCTCACCGGCTCAGCTCACCGGCGAGGCCAGAGGTCTGCTGGCGGCCATCGACGCGGGCGAGATGCTCGAGTCCTCGGCGGCGGGCGCAGCCGGCGGGGACGGGGCGGCCTCCGCCCGCCGCCACTGGCTCAGGGCACAGGTTCTCGGGCTGCTCACCACCGCACGCCGTCTGGCCGGGGAACCCATCGGGTACGCCGACGAGGTGGAGGCGTGCTACGGGGTCCGGCCGTCCAGGGTGGACGAATCCCTGCTGGAGGGAGCACATCGCCGTCTCGACGAGGTGCTCCCCGGTTCCGGACCCCTGGCCGATCGACTGGTGGCCTGGCGAGAATCGCACGCCGTGCCTGTGGCCGGGCTGCAGCCGGCCATGAGCTCGCTGGCCGACGACCTCCGCGAACGGACCCGTGCCCTGTTCGGTCTGCCCGAGGGGGAGCACGTCGAGTTCGAGCTGGTGTCCGGTCAACCGTGGTCCGGCTTCAACTACTACCTCGGTGACCTGCGCAGCCGGGTGGCGGTCAACACCGACCTGCCCGTCCTCTCGACCGGGCTCGCCCACCTGGTCGCACACGAGTCGTACCCGGGCCATCACACCGAGCACACCCGCAAGGAGGTCGGTCTGGTCCGGCGCCGCCAGTGGTGGGAGGAGTCCATCTTCCTGGTGGGCACCCCGCAGTGCCTCCTGGCCGAGGGCCTCGCCGACCACGGTCTCGAGGTGGTCATGGGCCGGCGCCCGGAAGAGGTCGTCGCCGGGCACCTCCGGCCGCTCGGGATCCGCTATGACGCCGAGGTTGTAGCGGCGGTGTCCGAGGCGGGCGAGGCTCTCGGCGCCGTCCGTCAGAACGCCGCCTTCCGTCTCCACGAGGACGGTGCCGACGTCGAGACCGTGACCGGCGAGGTGGCCCGCTGGGGCCTGCTGTCCTGGGACCGGGCCGCCAAGGCGGTCGAGTTCCTCACCCACCCCACCTGGCGGGCCTATCTCACCTGCTACGTGGAGGGACTTCCGCTCTGCCGGACCTTCGTGAACGGCGATCCGGGCCGTTTCGACCGACTCCTGTCCGAACAGCTCACCCCCGACGTACTCGAGGCCCAGATCCGGGCCGACGCGGGCGCGGCCCGGCCATGATGGTGCGGGACGCAACCCGACGGTAGGAAACCCCGCATCGACGCCTCCTGAAAGACCCACATGCCTGCCCAACATCCTCTGGATGGCGAAGTCGACGAGATCCTGGATGCCGCCTCCGAGTGCTACCTGCGGCTCGGCGTGTCCAAGACCACGGCGGAGGACATCGCCAGGTCGGCGGGGATCTCGCGCGCCACGCTCTACCGACGGTGCGGCAGCCACGAGGCCATCTTCCTGGCCGTGCTCACCAGAGAGGCCGAGGCGATGGCGGCCGACGCCGAGGTGCGTCTCGACCGCGCCGGTGTGGACGAGCCGGCCCGACGGATCCTCGAAGGCATGATGTACAGCATCGGGGAGATAAGGAACCGGCCCGTGCACGCGGCGGCATTCGGGGGTGACGCCGCGGCGTGGGCCGCCGGACGGGCCATCCGCACGGAGGCGCTCGGCCGCATCGGTGAGGCCAGTGTCCGACCCCTCGTGGCCTCGGCCCTGGCCGACGGCCTCCTCTCCGAGCGGGACCTGGTCGACCTGGTCGACTGGATCGTCCGGATCCTCATCTCCTATGCCGCCGTGCCCGGTGACGGAGGCCGGGACCCGGACGAGATCCGCGTCCAGCTGGCGTCGTGGTTCCTCCCCGCGTTCGAGGCCATGACGGCCGGAACCGACCGGCCTTCTGTGAGACAGTAACGTCTTGCCGTCTCACAACCGTTCTGGAGAGGAACTGGGGGAGTGACCATGACGGACATGAGAGCCCTGCAGGTGACCGCGCACGGTAGCCCGGGAGAGGTGCTGGCGGTTCGCACCATCGCTCGACCCGAGCCCGGACCGGGCGAGGTACGGGTGAAGGTCGGCGCGGCGTCCCTCAACTTCAACGACATCGACCGGTGCCGGGGGAAGCTGGTGTCGGTGCCAACACCCCCGCCGTTCACCCTCGGGATGGACGTGTGCGGGGTCGTCGAGGCGACGGGCGAGGGGGCCGAGCCGTGGCTTGGCCGGCGGGTGGTCGCCATCACCAAGACGGCGCTGGGCGGCATCGCCGAGTACGCCATCGCCCCGGCCGTCTCGGTGTTCGAGGCGCCCGAACGGCTGGACGACGTCCAGGCGGCCGCTTTCATCCTGCCCTTCCAGACCTCGCACCTGGCCCTGTTCCGCCGTGGTCGGCTGGCCGGCGGCGAGACGGTGGTGGTGCATGCCGCGGCCAGCGGTCTCGGCACAGCCGGCATCCAGCTGGGCAAGGCGGTCGGCGCCAGGGTCATCGCGGTGGCCGGCGGGCCGGACAAGGGTGCGCTCTGTGCCGCGCTGGGCGCCGACCTGGTCGTCGACCACACGACCGACGATTTCGTCGAAGCGGTACTGGCCGACACCGACGACCGGGGGGCCGACGTGATCTACGACCTGGCCGGAGGTGATGCCGTCGAGCGCTCGTGGCGGTGCACGTCCAGGGGCGGCCGCTACCTCGCGGTGGGATTCGCCGACGACGACGAAAACGGCATGACCGGACGGCCTCTCCGTATGGCGTGCATCGCCAACATCGACATCGTGGGCGTGATGGTGGCCTGGCTGGACGACGTCGATCCCGGCATGCGGAGGTTCGGATTCAACCCGTACGGCCGCAAGGAGGCGGACGAGATCCACTCGGACCTCCTGCGCCTGGTGGCGGAGGGCACGATCGAGCCGCACGTGGGGCGGCGGGTCGCCATGGAGGAGGCGGGAGCCGCCCTCGACGACCACGAGGCCCGTCGTTCGACGGGCCGGACGGTGGTGCAGGTGACCCGGTGACCGGGGCGGTGGCCGATGTCGACTACACCTGGCGCGACAGCGAGCTGCGCAGCACGCCCCTGCGTGCCCTCAACCGGGTGGGCGAGGGCTTGACCCGAGTGGGACTGGACCTCCCCTCGCTGACGTCGTCGTCGGTGGTCCGATCGGCAGCCAAACTGGCTGGGTCCCACGATTTCGGCACCGACACCTTCCGTGAACCGCTGGAGGTCTTCCTCGGCGCCTGTTCCAGAGAGGCCGAGCTGACCACCTTCGGCCGGATCCTCATCTCCAAGATGCTCGCCGGCGCCCTGGCCAACCGCATCTCCTTGCACCGTTGGTCACTGGACCACCCCGAGGTGCGCGCCGAGCGCATCGACAGTCCCTGGATCATCGTCGGCCTTCCCCGCACGGGGACGAGCGTGCTGTCGATGCTGCTGGGGCTCGATCCCATGTCCCGCCCCCTCCTCCAGTGGGAGGCCGCCCACCCCATCCCGCCGCCCACACTGGGCCAGGGGGACGAGGACCCGCGCATCGCCCAGACGTCCAAGGAGCTCGACGGGCTGATGAAGCTCAACCCACCGCTCAAGGCGATGCACCCCTTTGGGGCCACCTTGGCCCAGGAGTGCGTGGCCTTGTTCATGTACGACGTCCGCACCCTGGCCCTCGAGACGCAGGCCCACGTGCCTTCCTACGCCCGATGGCTGGAAGGTGCCGAGATGGCACCGGCCTACGCCCAGCATCGGCTGGCCCTGCAGACGCTGCAGTCGCGGCAGCCCACCGAACGGTGGATCCTCAAGACCCCGAACCACCTCTGGCACCTCGACGCCCTCCTCGCCGCCTATCCCGACGCCCGCATCATCTGGACCCACCGGGACCCGGGGCCGGTGGTGACATCGCTGGCCAGCTTGGCCAACGCCGGCCAACGCCCCCTGACCTGCCGCCGCGATCCCCGTCCGGCCGCCGAGGAGTGGAAGCGGAAGTGCGTCTTCGCCCTGGGCTCGGCCGTGGCGTTCGACGACAAGTCGGGCGACGGATGGTGCCGGCACCTTCACTACGACGCCCTGGTGGCCGACCCGCTGGGGACGGTCCGCGGCCTCTACCGCAGCTTCGGCGACGACGTCAGCGACCTGCACGCACGACGGATGCAGGCATTCCTCGAAGACCGGCCCAAGGACGCCTTCGGGCGCCACCGCTACGACCCGGCCGACTTCGGTTGGACCTACGCCGGCCTCGGCGAGGAGTTCGCCGACTACACCGGTCGGTACCAGATCCGGACGGAGGCCCATCCGCCGATCGGCATGTTCGACGGCTGAGCACCGGGCGCCGGGCCACCGCCATTTGGGGCTCCTCCCGATTCGGCCGTACGATCGGGGTATGTCCGAACGTTCAAGATATCTCCCGCGCCGCTCGTGCATGTCTTCCCCTGGGTCGAACGAGCGCTTCCTGGCCAAAGCCCCGACGGTGCCGGCCGACATGAGCTTCCTCGACCTCGAGGACTCGGTGGCCCCGTTGGAGAAGGAGGCGGCCAGGGCCAAGGTGGCCGACGCCATCAAGAACCTCCCCTGGGACGACCGGGTCCTCTGCGTGCGCATCAACGCCTGGGACACCGAATGGACCTACGGCGACGTCATCGACGTGGTCTCCAACGCCGGTGAGCGCCTCGACGAACTCATGCTGCCCAAGGTGCAGACCGCAGCCGAGGTGGTGGCGCTCGACCTGCTGCTCACCCAGGTGGAGAAGAAGTGCAGCATGCCGGTCGGCCACATCGGCATCGAGGCCCAGATCGAGACCACCCGGGGCCTGATCAACGTCGAGGAGATCTGCGCGGCCTCCCCGCGACTGGAGACCATCATCTTCGGCCCGGCCGACTTCGCCGCCTCCATGGAGATGCCCGTCCTGACCGGCGGGGTGGCCATCCCCGAGTACCCGGGCGACCACTTCAACTATGTGTTCTCGAAGATCCTCATGGCCGGCCGGGCCAACGGGCTCCAGGTCATCGACGGCCCGTTCCTGAAGGTGCGCGAGCTCGACGCTCTCCGCGAGTTCTCCCAGCGGACCCGGGTCCTCGGCTACGACGGCAAGTGGGCCCTGACCCCGGACCAGGTCGGTGTGCTCAACGAGGTCTACTCACCGACCCAGGAGCAGTTCGACAGGGCCTGGGACATTCTCGACGCCTACCGCAAGGCCACCGAGGACGACCGGTCGGGCGCGGTGATGTTCGGCGACGAGATGATCGACGAGGCCTCTCGCAAGATGGCCACCAAGTTCGTCACCCGCGGCGAGCGGGCCGGGTTGCGCCGGACGCCTGGCTGAACGGGGGCGGCACCGGGGGCGGCACCACCGGGTCGCCGTGCGGCATCAACGGGCGCCACCGGTCGGCCGAGGTCGGCGCCGGCTCAGAACGTGAACTCGCGGTGCCACTCCTCGAGGACGGTGTAGTCACCGTGCACGTCGACCGGGCTCAGCGTGGGGCGGCGGTAGAGGGTGAGCTCCAGATCCGAGGCCGTACCGCTGACGACCACGTCGGTGTCCTCGGGTGGCCGTCCGTCCAGCTGCCGGCGCTCGACGGCGATCCGGTCATGTTCGATGGCCACCACCCAGCTGGCTCCGACGTCCGTGCCCTGGAGGGCCATGGTCCGGCCGGTCCCCCGTCCCGACCGGTCGCGGCCGGTGACGAGGACATCGAGCACCTCGTCGATGCCGTCCTCGGCCAGGTCCGAGGCGATCGGCGTACAGGCCCGGCTGGTGGACTGGGCGTCGTAGCGGTGCACGGCCAGCTCGTGGGCGCAGCGACGGGACACGAACCCGGCCGTATGGTCGGCGTCGAACCAGGTCCACACCTCGGTGTCGGGAGGGGTGGCGTCGAGCTCCCCGACGAGATGCCCGGCCAGCTCCGCCACCCAGGAGCCCAGCTCGTCGCCCCCGGGAGGTTGGGGGAAGGGGGTCTTCGGCCGCCCGGTGCCCTCGCACAGCACGTGGCTCCAGAACCCGCAGAATTCGCCGACGTGGACGGCGAGGTCGGCGATCTTCCACCCTTCACAGGTCGGCACGAGATCATCCGCCGCCGCATCTTCGAGGGCCACGGCCAGTGTCTGGCCCTCGGTCCTGACCGATTCGATGAGGGAGGCGTTGTCCACCGGCCCAACGTACCCCGGTGCCGTCGCCGGCGGTGGGGTCAACCCTTGGCGTTGGCCAGGAGCCGCCGGGCGATCACCTTGAGGGCCAGGGTCTCGTCGGCACCCTCGAAGATCGAGAGGACCCTGGCGTCCACGAAGTAGCGGCTGACCGGAAACTCCTCCGCGTACCCCATGCCCCCGTGGATCTGGAGCGCCTCGCGGGTCACCCACTCCGCCGCCCGGCACACGTAGGCCTTGATCATGGAGGCCTCGAGGCTTCCCTCGCCCTTGGACATCAGCCGGGCGACCTCGTAGGAGAACTGACGTGTCGTCTGGATGAGCACGGCCATTCTGGCCAGCTTGGATCTGGTCAGCTGGTAGTCGACGATCGGCGCTCCGAACACCACCCGGTTGCGCGCGTAGCCGACGGCGGCCTCGTAGCTGGCCTGCATGACCCCGATGGCCCGGGCTGCGGTCTGCAGCCTCCCGTTTTCGAACCCCTGCATCTGCAGGTAGAAGCCCTGCCCGAGACCCTCCTCGCCTCCCACCAGGTTGGCGTCGGGCACGAACCAATTCTCGAAGGCCACCTCGTAGGAGTGCATCCCGCGGTAGCCGATGGTGTCGATGGCCCGGCCCTCCATCCGGCCGGGGGACCCGGCCGGATGGCCGTCCTGGCCCGGGGCCTGGTCGAACAGGAACGCCTGCCCCTCGGCCCGGGGCTTTCCGACCAGGAAGAGCGACAGGCCGCGATGGGCCTTGGTCTTGTCGGGATCGGTCCGTGCCAGCAGCATCAGCACGTCGGCGCGGCCGGCGAAGGTGCACCAGGTCTTGACGCCGTTGATCAACCAGCCTCCCTCGGCCGGCGCCGCGGCCGTCGACACCGCGGCGACGTCGGACCCGAAATCGGGCTCGGTGACGGCCACCGCCCCCATCACCTCGCCACTGGCCAGCTTGGGCAGCCACAGCTGCTTCTGTTCCTCGGTCCCACCATGGACGAGGGCCCGGGTGAGGATCTCGGGTCGGGTGATGAGGGATCCTCCGGCGCCCAGCGAGCCCCACGAGAGCTCCTCGGTGGCCACCACCATGCCCATGTAGTCGGCCTCACCCCCGGTGGCGAAGCCTCCGTACTCCTCGGGCACCGACATCCCGAACCCGCCCATCTCCGACATCCCGACGATGATCTCCTCGGGAATGTCGGTGTTGGCCCGGTGGATGTGCTCGGCCCGCGGTCGGATCTGCTCCTCGGCGAAGCGGTGGAAGGTCTCCCTCACCAGCTCGAAGTCGGCATCGAGATGTCGAGGCCCTTCCTGGTCGGCCAGCGCGGACAGAAATTCCGGGTCCCGAAATGCGGCCACGAAGTCCTCCGCCGGTGCCATCCAGTCGGGGACCACACCCCACTCCCGGGAGCGGCCGATGGTTCGGGAGGCCAGGTCGGCCACCGCGTCGGCGACGAAGGCACAGGCGATCCGGGCTTCGGTGTCCCCGTGCGACCCGTAGGCCAGTGCCGCCTCTGCCGTACGCACGGCGGCGGCGGCATGGGCTACGTCGTAGGCCAGGACCTCGGCCACGTCGGGGCCCCCGGCGAGGGCCAGCGCGTCCACACCGGCGGCGACCACCGTTTGGGCCACGCCGACCGCGTCGGCGGCGGCGAAG